>CANQHD010000068.1 GCA_947623625.1 uncultured Bacilli bacterium | reverse complement strand
TGGAGTGTATGATATGTCAGGAGGCGCATGGGACTACGCAATGGGAAACTATAATCATACGCCAGGTGATTCCAGATTTACAGAAGATTGGGATACTCAATATAAAGATTATATCAATTTTTATACAAGTTCAGCAGTAAAAAGTCATGCCTTAAGCGAAACAGCAGGTTGGTACGGTGATCACCAGATCATGGTAGATTCGTCCTCCCCATGGTTCAATCGTGGTGGTAGCTATGGTTCTAGTATAGGTGGTGCAGGTGTTTTCAACTATAACATCGTCAATGGTAATGCGTACGCCAGCAGTTCGTTCCGTGTGGTACTAACCCTCAAATAATTTAAGCAAAAGAAAAGAGGTTGTTCCTCTTTTTACTCTTTAATATATTCTAGATATTCTAACCTATTTTTTAGGTTGTCACTGGATACTTTTCCAACTAATTTATTATAACTACTTTCTAATTTTCCTTTTACAAAGAAAAGAGTTGTTGGTGTTCCAGACACATAAGAGATTTTATCAAGTTTTGCTTCTTCATCTTCTTTTAAATTCGTTAAGTTAATTGTATAAGCATCTAGATGATATTCAGTCATAATTGAATGATAAATAGGCTCATATGCTTGACATGCAGAACATCCAGTTTGAATGACTGCAACAATAAATGTTTCTTCATTTTCAATCTTTTTCTCTAAAGAAGAAACACTCAAATCTTTCACAGTACTTTCTTTTCCACATCCCGTTAAAAAAGATGATAAAATGACAAGTATGACTAAGGTTTTTAGAAAATACTTTTTCACTTGCTTCACCTCATTTCGTTAGTATTATACCATATCCTGTCTTATAAAACAACTTGGCTCGGAACTTCCTTAAGAAAATAGCGAATAAGATAATCTTGTTTCAAAAGCAAAAATAAGATATAATGAAATATAGAATAGGAGGGATACAATGGTTCTACGAAAGCCTTATGCTTTTATTATTAAAAATTTTAAAAAGATTCATATTTTACTCTTAGTTCTCTCTATTTATATCTTTTTTACAAACAGTCAAATTATGTCATTTGTCAATGAATTTATTGCAACAAATACTTATAATCCATTGATTGAATCTATTCGTGATTATATTTCACCTCTTAATTACCTAGTTCTTTTAGCCGTTATTGGAATATCTGCCATTTTAATTTACGTTCTTCATTATAAAAAGAAACCTTGGAAAGCATATCTTCTTCCTTTTTTAAGTTATATTTTTATCTATATTGTTGTGATGTCTACAGCAGGTTATTTTAATAAATATGGTGATGATTCAACAATTGTTACTATTCGTGCTTTAAGCCAACTTCTTCAACTTGGTTCTTTACTTCAGTATGCTATTTTTGTTCTTTTATTTATTCGTATTACAGGAGTTGATTTAAAGAAGTTTGATTTTGTTCATGATGAAGAATATTTAGAAATTAAGGAAGAAGACCGTGAAGAGTTTGAAATTAATGTAGAGTTCGATAAAGAAAGTGTTGTTCGCTTTTTAAAAAAGCAAGTGCGTCAAGCAAAGTATTTATATCATGAACATCCTATTATTTTTAACACTATTTTTGCAGGAGTTTTTCTTATTTTAATGGGCTATGGGTATTATTACTTTGGTATTTTACATAAAACCTATCAAGAAAGAGAAAAATTTAGTGCTTTATCCTATGATATTGTTATTGAAAAAAGTTATTTTACAGATAAAAATTATAGTGGAGATATTATTAATAGTAAAAAAGATTATGTAGCAGTTATAGTTCGTATTAAAAATAATGGACTACAACGTGCACTTAATATATCAAGATTTCATCTTCTTAACAGAAACCATATGTATTCTTCCACAAATGATCAAAATCCTTCTTTTAAAGATTTAGGAAGTATTTATCCTACAAGAGAGTTAAAAGCAGGGGAAGAAGTGAAGTTTTATTTAGTATTTGAAGTGGATAAAAATTTATCCAATAATAATTTTGCTCTTTATTATCAAGATATTCGAAATAATGAGGCATTACTTACTCGTAAAATTAAATTAAAGCCTGTAGATTTACACAAGACAGAAACAGTAACAACTAAAAAAATAAATGAGCCAATGACGTTATCAGGAATTGGTATTTCTAAAAGCAAGATTGATTTAACAGAAGCAAATATTTTAGATGAAGCAAGTTATTCTATTTATACTTGTACATTTGTTAATAATTGTTCTATGGGACATCAAACAGTTCAGAATCCGGGGGGTAAAATTCTTGCACTTTCATTTGATGCTGCTGATTTTGATGATCAAGATTTTGTTGATTTTTCAATGACATATGGAAAGATAATTTATAAGGACAGCAAGAAAAAGACACATACGATGAATTTGGTGAATGCGGTTTCAAAGGACTATGAGGGAACAAAACTTTATTTAAAAGTGCCAAATGAAATTTCAGAAGCAACCTCTTTACAATTTGTTTATAGGATTCGAAATCGAGAGTATGTTTATCAAATAAAATAAAAGAGATGCTTTTTTCTTTTCATCTTTTTCCTGCACAAGTTGATAGAAAATTTGTTGAAAGAAAAGTAAAAAAGTAGTAGAATATGAGCAATCAGTGAGATATTGTTGCATGAAAAAATGAAAGTGAGCAGTAAATAAAAAAATTCCACCACCCAAAAATATGCGAGTTGGGAATAAAAATGGGGGGGGTAATTTTAGATATATAATGACATCATAAAAGGTGGTGTCAGAAATGAGTGAGAAGAAAAAATATAGAAACAAGAAGTTTATCATATTAGGCGTTCTTGTTTTTATTTTGGTGATTGGAGTTTCATATGCATGGCTCGTCTTTAATGCAGAAGGAGAAAAAGAAATTAATTTAGTAACCGGAGAAGTAAGTGTTGAAATCATTGAACAAGAAGAAGATTTAGATTTAGACTCTTCCGTTCCAATGACAGATGATGAGGGAAGACGAACAACAGA
>CANQHD010000067.1 GCA_947623625.1 uncultured Bacilli bacterium | reverse complement strand
TATGTACCTCCACTACGGACTTTCACCGATTAGATAAACGACATGCCTGTCGTACAATAGAAAAAATGCCATATAATGAGTATGAATTATATGGCATTTATATATTAATTTATATGAAATATATTTTTTATTTTATTAAAAATCTTCTTAAATATAGATTCTTTATACTCAATCATTGCAACTTGATTTTCTATTATATTTTCTGTAATTTCTTTTTCTTTATTCTTTTTAAATAAATTGTCTGGATTATATTGTTCTCTAATTTTTGTTTGATGTTTTTCTTCATTAGTCTTAAATAGTGTTTTTAATTTATTTTTTTCTTCATCTGAATTACACCAATAGTTAAGATGAAATAATGCAATCATTGATAGAGTTTCTCTTTTAATATTCTGCTCTCCTAAATTGATTTTTGCATCATATTTAGGGTTATAATCTTGTTTCTTTTCTTCCTTAATCATATTAAACAAACTAACTGGTAGTTTTTTTTTATAGCTTTCCCCTAATAAATTTAATATACTATAAACTTCTGAATATATTTCTTGTATTTGCACATTCATTCTTATTACCTACCCTCAAAATTATTACTTTTTGTTTGATTTTGTGTTTGTTCTCTGTCAGCTTTTGTTCTGTTTATTGTTTCATAAGCCCTATTTAAGTCATCTTGATTTATTCCTTCATTTTCATATACACTTACTAAATCATCAGTTGAATAAGTATATGAACTTTGAACAATTTCTTTCCCTATTTGATTAAAAGTCGAATTGCTATTTTTCGACTTTGATTTTACATACTCTTCGTATCTTGGAAGCATATCTTTGCTATAATATCCACCATATACCGTATCTATATTAGGTCTTTTGCCTTGTTTAACTAATTTTTGATTTTCTACTTCAATCATAAAACTTTGTTCATCATTAACACTCCAAATTGTTACTCCATTAAGATTTACTTGCTGACAACACTCTGTTATTACATCACACAAATCATTTAATTTTGATTGTTTCATATTTTCTATTTGTTCCAATGTTAAATTTGATGAAACTTCTGGCGGAATCATCATATCAAATTCTGTTATTTCAATTGGATATCCTATTTTGCCTAATTCTATCAATTCTTGTCTAAACTTTTCTTTGGTAACATTACAATTAACATGCATCTGAGTTCCTATACTATCTACTAATTTTACTCCATTTTCTTGTTCATATTTTTTAATTTCAGACATTATTTCTTTCAATGACTCTATCTTTTTTGGGTCTTCTAGATTAACTTCATTGTATGTGAATACTATACCTGTATCTTTCAAATTATTTCTAGCAACAGATATCACATCACACAAGTCTTCTATACTTAGATATTTTTGCCATCCTGCAAAAGTATTTACATCAAATTTATCTGATTGAGGAATATTTCCTCTATAATTATACGGTAAATCACTATCTAGTGGAAAATTATTTAGTAATTCATTAAATATATCAATGTTTTTAATAATATTGCCATTTTCATGATTATATTCACCAATAAATTTAGTAACTCCATCAATATAGTTCAAAAGCGTTTCTTTGATTAATTGTTTACCTTTTTCATCATTATTAACATCCGATAATCCTAATGGAAAGTCGGCATAAAAACATAATGCATTCAATTTTACATCTTTATGTATATTCTTCGCAAAATCTAATGTTTTTTTCAAATATTCAAATTCAAAAGTATTATCTAATAAAACTACAGAACTATATTTAACTTCATTATCTATTGTTATACAATTATAATTTTCTTGTAATTCTTGATATAAATTTCTGTATCCTTGTAATGAAGTTTTAGTAATTCCAACTTTCTCTGTTAAAGCTAAATATTGTCTAATCTCTTCACTTACATTAGGAAAAGAATCTTTATCAAAAATATGCGTTAATTCTTTCATTATTTCTTGTGAAGAAGAACTTTGTTCTATTATTTCTTCAACTTTATTCCTTTCATCATCAGAAAGTTTCCCTTGTTCTAATAAATATTCTAATAATCCAATTAATTTATTTTGAGCTAATGAATTTTCCTTTTTTTGTAATGAAGAAATATATTTGTCAAATATATTTTGACGAACAACAGAAAACTCTTTTTCATTCATATCTAATGTTGATATAGGTTCTATTTTAACTGTTATTTTTGATAATACATCTTGTAATTCGTATAAATTGTTTGAATTTGCAATCATCATCAAATCAATCTGTTGAGAGTTTAATGTTATACCAATGTTATTAACTGGTATATCTTGTAAAGATTTGACTTCTTTAGGTTGTAATATACTTTTTTGCAATAACTCATTTCTTTCTAAAAATTCTTTAACTAAAGAATCAATTTCTTCTTTTATGCTCTCAATAGATTTACTAGAATTTGCAAAATTATTGATTAATTCTTCATATTGTCTATCTGAAATTGATATACCATTACTTTCTATTCTATTTCTTATTTTGTTTATATAATTTCTAATATAAGCACTTTTATTTTCCATATTTCCTCTTTCTTCGTACAATTATTACTTAATAAAAACCTTTTTTATAAACTATTTAATTAAATCATATCATATTTTTTACATATTAACAACTATTTATTTTATTAGAAAAACTAGATACTCTATTAAGAATATCTAGTTTTTCTTAATCAATCTCAAAACTTTTAAGCTGGAATTTTTACCCCTTGACTAATATTATAATTACCTTCTCCAACACATATCGGTGTAAAATCACGACTTGTTTCAGTTTTGTAAATTCCATCTTTTTTTAATAGCTCTTTAACTCTTCTTCCCAGTTCTTCTCGGTATAACTCATCCTCCAATAATGGATTATTACTCTTATATACTAACAAAAAATAATATGTTCCATTATCTTGGGTTATCTCTTCATCAGATTTTAATCTCTCATTGATAGCTTGAGTTATACTATCATAAAGTAATAAAGCCTTATCTCTTGCTTTGTTTTTTGTTTTTTCTTGTCTTTTTACCTCTTCTCTACGCCTGTTCCGAGCCAATATTTTTGTTCGAGATTGATTGGTTTTGAAATAATTCCAAAACATAAGATTCACTCCTTTCGTTAAGTGCATGTTGTATAAGAATCCTTCCAAATGGGTATAATTCCCATCTAAGCTTATTATATCATGGTTACATAATATTGTCAATTTCTAGGTGCTGTATTAATTCATTCTATTATCTTTCCATTTCTAAATCCTTTTCTCTATCTTCTCTTTTTATTTGTTATTCTGCATCCAATAGGGTATAAGTTTCTTTTTCAAAATCTCTAATTAAATTATCTTCTGCACCCATATCAAATTTTTTACAAATCCAACTAATAAATTTACCAATGGTTTCGTGAAACTTATCTATAATTCTGTAAAGTTTGCTATT
>CANQHD010000066.1 GCA_947623625.1 uncultured Bacilli bacterium | reverse complement strand
TGATATATAATTATTTAGAAAATAAAGAGAAAGATATTTTAGAAATTCATCAGATTGAAAATAAAAAATGTCAAGAATTACTTGAGAGCTATACTCATGAACTTTATTAAAAATTTCCTAGATTAGTGAAATATAGGAGAAAAAGAAACACAAAAACTATCTCTAGGAGTATTTAGTAGAAGTACCAGGTGAAGAAATAGAGAACGTTTGATTAGAATCTGTATCTGATGAGGAATATAATAATTTTAATAATTATATTGAATTTATTCGTTATTAAATGTAATGAATCAAACTGTTTGAGTTAGGTGATTTTTAATTTAGAATTACAAAAAGTGATGCTATAAGTAAAAGCTAGCAAATACAACATAATAGGAGATCTTATAAATGAAGATTCAAAATAAATTACAAAGTATTCAAGCAATTAATGATTTAGAATTGAATAAATTCCCAGAAGAATTATTTCAAATTGGAGAAGAAGAGAAAGTTGTAGAATTTTTAAAACGATATCCTGCTTCGTATTATGCAATTCGAGATAAATCTAGAGCAGGGGGAGTATTTAAATTAAAGGTTGAATTTAATAAAGTTTTAGATGAAATAAAAGATTTTCACTTATTTACCATAAATGTTAGTTCAGCAAATTATACAGATAATCAATTATTAGTTGGTGAAATAGAATTTTTAAGTAACAATGAAGTTTATGCAATTTTAACGACGGACCCAAGTGCATCCGTTAGAGATGCTTTATCTCATCCAGAATTCAATATTAAAACAGATATTTTTGATTATACTTTGCTCAATAGAATTCCTCATTTTAATTTTGTTTACAACTATATCATCTCTCATAATTTAAAAGATATAATTGTAGAATTTTCGCTTTTTGATAAAGAAGTAGGGATAAAAGAAGAAAAAATTGTCATTTACGAATTAAGAACCCATTATTAAAAGTTGTCATTCTCCTTTCTGAGTACAGTTCATAATACTTAGTGTTATGAGCTTTTTGGTGATTCTTAAAAACTTTCTTGAATAAATAGACAATCCATTTGAAAAAAAAGAGAAAATATTGCGTTATAATAATAAGAAAATAAATTTGGTGATGTTATATGCAAGAGAGTAAGTATTTTTATAATGGTATACCTTTATCTAAGTATTGTAAAGACAATGATATAAATATAAGTACTATACGAACTAGAATATGGAAAAAAAGACAAAGTAAAAAATATGAAAATTATACAGAACAAGAAATTGTAGATATGGTTATAGAAGCTTATGGTAGCAGTGTTAAATACATGTATAAAGGAGTATCTTTAAGACAATATTGTAAAGAGAATGGTATTCATATAGGAACAATTAATTCTAGAATCAATAATTTAAGAAAGAAAAATAAAAATTTATCAAATGATGAATTGGTTATTTTAGCAATGGAAGAATTTAATAATCAAAATTTTAAGTTTTTTTATCAAGGTATCCCTTTAAAAGAATATTGCGAAAATCATCCTGAAATGAATTACAACACTATTAGAACGTATATTCATAGAGAAAAAGAAAAAAATCCAGAGCTATCTATAGAAGAGTTAATTGAAAAATATATGGATAAAGAACATAAAGGAATTTATACATATTATTATTTGGGAATACCGCTAAAACAATACTGTGATGAAAATAATTTGAGTTATAAAAATATAATTAGATATATGAACAGACATAGAAATACTGATGAGTTCAAAGAATTAAATGATGATGAATTTGTTCTAGCAATTATGCAAAAGTATCGACCATTTAAACTTAAGTATGTATATCAAGGAATCAGTCTAAGAGCGTACTGCAAGAAAAACGACTTATCTTATTATAGTGTAGTATCTTTTGTCAAAAGAAAATTAGCAAAAGATAGTCCTAAAAGTGTAGATGATTTAATTGATGAAGGAATAAAAACAATCAATCGATATGGAATAATTTATTATTATAGAGGCATTCCTTTAAAAGACTATGCAGAAGAAAATAATTTGAATGCAAGTTCAATTCGTTGTGCTATTTTAAGAAAGAAAATAAAAAGCGATAAACCATTACAAGAAATCGTTGATGAATGTGTTGAATCTTATCAAAAGTTTTCTATAAAATATTACTATGATGGAATACCACTTATAACATATTGTAATGGAATCGGCTTAAATTATAATACAGTCATTCAAAAATATCTATGTGAATACGCAGATAATACGGATATAACAAGTGAAGAAGCCATCCAACAAATTGTTGATTATTACATTGAGCATCCTCCTATAAAAAATAAATATTATGTTAGCAATCAATCCTTGACAAAGTTTTGTGATGTAAATGGTTATCCTTATTTAGCAATTTGGAGAAGAATGAAAACTTTAAAATCTAAAGATAATTCATTAGATAGTGAACAAATTATAGACTCAGCAATCAAAAAATACGAAGATAGACTGCATATAAATAAAATAAGTGAAATCTTTGATAAGTTAAAAAGTAGTAAAATTAGTCGTCTTGATGAAATAAAAGATATAAGTGCTTTTTTAAAAATTGATTTTGAAAATGTCATGGATTTAGTTCAGATGGGTTTTTCATATAATCAAGCAATGAATATGATATGGTATTTTTCTGATAAAAAAATGAATGACAATAAAGTGATTACTGATAAAAGAATAGAAGAGATTTTTTCTTTTATTGAACATTTAAAGAATTCTAGTGTGGATATTGAAAATCAAGAGCTATATGATCTAATAGGAATATACAAAAGTGAGTTATATGATTCAAGATACGAAATATTATTAAGACAAAAAAGATATATTTATAAAACAATATTTTCATTATGTAGTAATTATGAAATTCAAGTAAATCGTGACAATTATGAAGACTTTGAAAGTGAAATTAAATACTATTTATTAATGGTAATAGATCGAACAAATTTAAATATATATGGGCAAATAATTAAATATATGGATTTAACTGTAAAAGGTTATTTTAGAAATTATTTAAAAAAATACAAAAGACAAAAAAGTATTTTATCACTAGATGATACTAAATATCCTGATGATAGAGGTACAAAAAAAGAAAAATCAAGGATGGATTTTATAGCGGATTCTTCTAATCCATATGAAAGATCAGAAAATATTTCATTTAGTTCAAATATGATGCAAATATTGTTAACTTTATCCCCAAAAGACTTATCTTTTATCATGTTAAAATATCAAGAAAATTATAATGATGAAGATTTAGCAATTCACTTTAGTTTAACGCTTCATGAGATAAAGCAAAAAGAAATAGAAATATTATCTTTATTAAAAAATAACGATCCTATAAAGAAATTAGAAAAAAGAAGATCAACTAAGAAGTAAGTTTTATTTGTCACCATTCAAAATAATTGGTATCTATTAGATACTAGAGATTTTAGATTTGAGAAAATTCTAGATATAAAATTGTGATATAACCCGACTTCCGTAGTTAGAAATGCAAAAAATGTCTAGTTTTTGTTGAAATTAGGCTTTTCTTTTAAAATAAAATATG
>CANQHD010000065.1 GCA_947623625.1 uncultured Bacilli bacterium | reverse complement strand
TGAGTTGATTGAGTGAGTCTTGATAGTATATATTTTCGAATATAAGTAAAGTTATCGTTCCAATGACGAATCTATTCGAAATGCTCGGACATTGATACACAAAAGTGAATCGAACAATTGACTTTCTTTATACCCACGAGGTAATTGGATACTCTTGTTAAAATTCCTAGGTGGTTAATTATTTTGTCAAAACAAAATAGCTTTGATTATACAATGGAGAAATCATATGAAAAAAGAAAAATTTATAGAAATAAACAAAAACGGTTGGAATGAATTAATAAAATCTAACAAACCATTTTCAAATACGATTTTACCTGAATATGGACCATTTTTAAAAAGAAATGAAGATAAAATAAACTTAATGCCAGATTTAGAAAACAAAAAAGTTTTAGATTTAGGTTGTGGTGAGGGCGAGTCACTTGAATATTTATATAAAAAAGGAGCTTCAGAAATATGGGGAATTGATATATCTGAAGAACAAATAAATAAAGCTAAAAAGAGATTTCCTTTATTTAAAAATAATTTTTATATCTCTCCTATGGAAAAAGAAATTGGTATACCAAATAATTATTTTGATTACATAATATCAATTTTCAGCATAGGATATACTTCTGAGTTATTAAGTACATTTAAAAATTGTTATAAATATTTGAACAGTGATGGATCCATTATAATAAGTTGGACGCATCCTTTTTATTATTGTTTAGATATTGTGGATAACAAAGTTACAATTAATAAATCTTATTTTGATGAAAGTAGCGAAATTATAACTAAAGGACCTGATAAAGTCAATTTAGTTCAAAAAAATAGAATGATTTCAACAATTATTAATACCGCTAAGGAAGTAGGTTTATATGTAGATAACATATTAGAGGAAGAAACTATTTTAAAAGATGATGTAAATGGGTATAAAAGCACTTTTTGGAGAAAAGAAAAGGTTGTCAATTGCCCAAGCACATTAATTATAAAATTTAAGAAAATAAAATAAGTTGTAGATATCTTCCACAATTGATTCAAAACAAAACCGTCACACCAAGTATGTGATGTTTGTTTTTATATGCGAGCAAAGCTCTTACCTCACCAATAATACTTATTTTTGAAGTTTAATCGATGATATTTGAAATAGATATTGTAAAGAAAAAGGCATAACCCAATATCCTTTTAACTATTCATCTATTTATCCTTAACTAATCTTAATACATGAATTAACTTTAGTGTTTTTTTCATAATGATAATCTTTTATTGAAGTATTAGGTCTTATTAATAATTTCATAGGTACTCTATTTAAGGCGCTTAATAATATTTCTCTCATATCCAAATTTTCTTTTTCTCAAGGCATTATTGCTTTTAAAATTTTAAAAACTATTAAGTATTCAATTTTTTTGATATAATTATATTAATCTTAATAAACTAGAAGGAATGAAAATGAAAAATAAATCGAGAAAAATATTAATGATAGTATCCATAATAATATTTATATTAGGAATATTATGTTGCTTTAAAACAAATTCGTTCATGGATAAAAATGAAAGTATCATATCTTTTTTAAGTATATTTGGCTTAGTGGCTCTTCTATGGTCCATTTATGGCGTTGTGCTCCTATCTAAAAAAATTAAAAATGGCGAAGCAAAATGGAAAAATTTTAGCATTGTATGCGTTTTATCTGTTTTTGTTATATTAATATCAGTGCTTATATTTCCAGTATTTTCAACCACAAGCAATGAGGTATATATTAAAAATAAATATGACTATTACATAAAATATCAAGATAGTATGAACACTTATAATATTTATAAAATAAATCATGATGTTAAAGTTTATATAGAAGAACAAGTTCAATGTATTAAAGATCCTTGTCCAACATTAGAAACAAATCATAAAGTCAAATTTTCTGAGACTAATATGAAAATCGTTCATGACTTTATTAAGAGCTTTTTTGACAATCATAAGGATAATTCTATCCAAATATTTAGTAAAAATCTAAGTAATGAGCAATATAACATTTTAAAAAGTATTATTTATAATGATGAAAATTTACTAAACAATATGTATGATTTAAAAACTCAACAATACACAATTGTAACAGACTCGAAATATCAAACTCTATTAAATGATGGTGGAAGTAATTACAATATTTATTATGAACTAGATCTAAATAGCAACATAATTAAAAAGTATGAAGATCACTATATTGGATTTAAAGGTTATGAATATCAAAAAAAATTAGTGTATAAAAAATTGATTAATAATGATATAAGTATTGAAATGAATGAACTACTATTTGATTTATTTTTAAAAGAAGATATTAATGACACCAATAACTATAGTCCATACACAATAAAAAGTAATCATAAAGAAAAAGATATCTACAATGAAAAATCTATAAATTCATTACAAACTTTGTTAAACAAAATAGATAACATTTCAAATGAATAATCCATCAATAGCAATTGTGGCTTCGATTGCCACCCTACTCCTCTTATACTAGAATTCCATCTTCAATCTAAATTTGAAGGCACTGTTAAAGTTTATTTTTTCTTCACTAAACTATATATTTCATTGTGAATATCATCTATTGATCTCATTTTATCACCATCGTTACATTGAATTTTATTCCAAGACAGATAATCTGCGATGAACATGGCATTGTCGTATACCTTTTTCATAAAATCTAAATTACTTTCATGTATATCGTTTACTATACCTTCAGCTTGCTTTCTTTCTTTTCTTATTTTTGTAACTAAATCAAATGGTGCATACAAAAAAATAACATTGTCGGGCATCTTAATTCCAATTTTATTATATTCAAAGTCTATAACATAATCTATAAACTTTTTCTTTGCCTCTATATCTTCAATAAGTGCAGATTGATAAATAAGACTGGATGTAGTATATCTATCTAATAAAATAATTTGTCCTTGTTCATATAATTGTTTTAATTTAGTATACCAAGTTATACCTCTATCATTAGCATATAAACTATTTATAAAATAGGGAGATAATTCACTTGGCTGTCCAAATTCTCCTTTTAAGTAATTTTCAACAGGAGCACCATGATAAGTTCCATAAGAAGGAAAATGATGGTTTGCTACTTCTAAACCATCATTTTGAAAGTGCTTAAATAACATTTCATACTGAGTTGTCTTTCCAATACCGTCACAAGCACCCTCAATGACAATTAGCTTTCCTTTTTTCATATTATATCTTTCTCGTTAGAGTTTTTCCTTCTTTAAATTTACAATCAGATGAACAATCAAAGTCAGGGAAAGTGCATCTCGCACCATGTGAATATTTTTCAATATCTTGAGCAAGAGGGCTATTCAATTCTTCTAATGCTTTTTTATATTTTAGTAAAGTTTCTTTTGTTTGTAACATAATTTCAAGTTGGACACCCGAACATAATCTTTCTTTACATTTTAAAATAAAATCTGTATATTTTCCCATTTCACTAATCTTAACAAGCTCTCCTTGAGGATTTACATCTTTTACTATTTGCATATCTGCAAGCCACTCATCCACTAGCATTGGATCATCTACAATGATTGGAGGCACAAAATACTCTTTTTCATCCAACATTTCCATTTGATAATCCAGTGTTCTATGTCTATGTGCTTGAGCAAGTTGAGCAAAAGAACCTTTGTAAAGAGTAGAATATACATCTCCAAAGT
>CANQHD010000064.1 GCA_947623625.1 uncultured Bacilli bacterium | reverse complement strand
TTCAAGGTTAAAAAAATCGCCCTATGGACGATTATCTTGTTTTGCAACTTTTAGTCATTATGTCTTGACAAAAATCATAATGTATTTAAAATATATTGACTTTGTATTCCTTTTATTATATTGCAAGTAGGTTTAAATATATAAGAATTATTTTGTTTTAAAATTTTTCCAGAACAATTTTTTAAAACATCCATATCTTTATCATAATACTCTTCAAAGTTTTTCTCTTTAAAAGTAATGCTTGATTGATATTCATTAATAAAATTTACAATTGTATCATATGTATAGTTATTTGCATCTTCTTCAGTGGATGAAAATTTAATAAGAGCATCAAGTGAATAGGCATTATCATCTAAAGAATCATTTTTGTCTAATTTGTTATGATTAGTTTTCTTTAATGGCAAAGCTAAAATACCTATTATTACAAAAGTAATTCCAATCATCAATAAAATGAAAATTTTTTCTTTTTTCTTCTTCTTCATATTTTGTCCTCCATTATACTTTTATCATAATTTACTAGAACATTGCAAACATAACTTTAGATTTAATTTTAGTAAAACGTCAAGTTCAAAAAGCCATCTTCTTTTTCTTTTCAAGTAAGCTTAGATTTGTTAAAATAGATACTAGAAAGGATAGGGGAATATGAGAATTGGTGTGGATATTGATGGAGTTTTAAATAATATTGCAGAGTGGCATTTTAATTATGGAATGAAGTTTTGTCTTGATGAAGGAATTGATAGAGGATTTAATCCCAATGAGTATTATATGGAACAAGAATTCTTTTTGAATCGAGATGAAAATGTTCGCTTTTGGCAACGTTATATTTTTGATTTATTAATCGCAATTCCACCACGCCCTTTTGCAAGTGAAGTGATTCATAAACTAAGAGAAGAGGGGCATACCATTGTCATTTTAACAGCAAGAAATAATCAATACTTAAATAATCAATATCAGGGTACTTCTAATTTTTATATAAAAGAATGGCTTTCGAAAAATAATATTGAATATGACGAAATAATTACTGGTTCGAATAATAAATGTGAAAAATGTTTAGCACATCATTTAGATGTTATGATTGAAGATAAAAAAACAAATGTAAAGAAATTAAGTGAACATATTCAAGTCATTTGTTTTGATGCCCCTTATAATCAAGATGTTCATGGTGAAAATATTTACCGAGTTTACAGTTGGTATGAAATTTATCAATATTTTCATCGTGAAAAAAATAAATTGAATGAAAATATAGAAGTGATATAATATGCTTAGGTGGTTTGAAATGTATAAATTAAATAATCGTGGGTGGAGTTTAGGACTAATGGTTACACTTTTATGTGTTTTATTCTTGTTTATTATCATTATTACAATTATTTCTTCTAATTTCAAAAAAAATGTCATTGATCCAAATTTGAGTGAAGAGTTTATTATTAATGTTCAAAAAGATATGTAGTGTCTCATTTTTTCTTCCTTATCTTTGCTTTGTTAAATAAGCGTATGATCTCCCATACATTTTTCATTGACTTTTACATAAGATAATGTTATATTATGTTTGCTGATTAAATGAGTTTTGCGTTTTTTCGCAAAATTTTATTTAGAAGTTAATATGATACACCTGGATATGTGTAAAGAAAGGAGCTATATATTATATGCCTACAATCACACAATTAGTCCGTAAAGGAAGAAAAGATAAGGTACGTAAGAGCAAAGCACCAGTACTAGGAGTTGGAGTCAATACGATTCGTCGTAAGCAAACCAATAATCCAGCCCCTCAAAAGCGTGGAGTATGTACACGTGTTGGTACAAAAACACCAAAGAAGCCAAACTCAGCATTGCGTAAATATGCTCGTGTTCGTTTAAGTAACGGAAAAGAAGTCGATACTTATATTCCTGGAATCGGACACAATTTACAAGAGCACAGTGTTGTACTTGTTCGTGGAGGACGTGTTAAGGACTTAATCGGAGTTCGTTATCACATTATCCGTGGAACACTTGATACAGCTGGCGTAAAAGATCGTAAGCAAGGACGTAGTAAATACGGTGCTAAAAAAGGAAAATAAGAGAATAATCTTGGAAGGAGGAGATAAAAATGCGTAAAAGACGTGCAGTAAAAAGAGATGTATTACCAGATCCAATTTATAAATCTAAAGTTGTTACAAAATTAATTAATACAATTATGTTAGATGGTAAAAAAGGAACTGCGCAAACAATTCTTTATGAAGCATTTGATATTGTAAAAGAAAAAACAGGAAATGATCCACTTGAAGTATTTAATAAAGCACTTGAAAATATTAAGCCACAACTTGAAGTTAAATCACGTCGTGTTGGTGGATCCAATTATCAAGTACCAATTGAAGTAAGTCCTGCAAGAAGTCAAGCATTAGGACTACGTTGGTTAGTAAAATACGCTCGTGAGCGTAATGGTAAAGGAATGGCTATTAATTTAGCAAACGAAATTATGGATGCAGCAGAAGGAACAGGTGCTGCTGTTAAGAAACGTGAAGATACACATAGAATGGCTGAAGCAAATAAAGCTTTCGCTCATTATCGTTGGTAGGAGGAAAGTACTATGGCAAGAGATACGTCTTTAGAAAAGACAAGAAACTTAGGAATTATGGCACATATTGATGCCGGAAAAACAACTTGTACAGAACGTATTCTATATCATACTGGAAAAATCCATAAAATTGGTGAAACACATGATGGTGCTTCACAAATGGACTGGATGGAACAAGAACAAGAACGTGGTATTACCATTACTTCTGCTGCAACGACAGCATACTGGAAAGGATACCGCTATAACATTATTGATACCCCAGGACACGTAGACTTCACCATTGAAGTTTCTCGTTCTCTTCGAGTACTTGATGGTGCAGTTGCATTACTGGATGCTCAAGCAGGAGTTGAACCACAGACAGAAACTGTTTGGCGCCAAGCTTCTGAATTTAAAGTTCCTCGTATTATCTTTGCAAATAAAATGGATAAAATGGGTGCAAACTTTGAATACAGTTTAAAAACGATTAAAGATAGACTTGGAGTGAATGCTAAACCAATCGAGTGGCCAATTGGCGCTGAGAATGAATTTCATGGAATTATCGATCTTGTTACGATGAAAGCTTATGAGTTTGATGGGGGACAAGACGAAAATGCCAAAGAAATCAGTATTCCAAGTGAACTTCAAAGTATTGCTGAAAGCCGTCGTGCTGAACTCATTGAAGCCGTTGCTGAGTTTGACGATGAAATGATGGAAAAATACTTAGAAGGAGAAGAAATTCCTGAAGAAATGCTAAAAAAAGCTATCCGTACAGGAACACTTCGTGCAGAATTCTTCCCAGTTATGTGTGGAACTGCTTTAGGAAATATGGGAGTAAAACCACTTCTTGATGCAGTCATTGACTACTTACCAAGTCCACTAGATATTCCATCTATTCAAGGAACAACATTAAAAGGGGACGAAGATGTACGTCATCCAAGTGATTCTGAACCATTTAGTGCCCTTGCATTTAAAGTAATGACCGATCCATTTGTTGGACGTCTTACATTCTTCCGTGTTTACTCAGGACACTTAAGTGCTGGAAGTTATGTACTTAACTCAACAAAAGATTCTAAAGAAAGAATTGGTCGTATCCTATTAATGCATGCGAATAATCGTACAGAAATATCCGATGTATATACTGGAGATATTGCAGCAGCAGTTGGACTAAAAAACACCACAACAGGAGATACTTTATGTGATGAAAAGAAACCAATTATTTTGGAAAGCTTAGTTGTTCCAGAACCTGTTATTCAATTAGCAGTCGAACCAAAATCAAAAGCCGATCAAGATAAAATGGCTCTTGCTTTACAAAAATTGGCAGAAGAAGATCCAACATTCAAAGTACATACCGATCATGAAACAGGTCAAACTGTTATCGCTGGTATGGGTGAACTTCACCTTGATGTATTAGTCGATCGTATGAAGCGTGAATTTAACGTAGAAGCAAATGTTGGAAAACCACAAGTTGCTTATCGTGAGACGATTAAATCAGCTGGTGAATGTGAAGGAAAATACATCAAACAATCTGGTGGACGTGGACAATATGGTCACGTTTGGGTTAAGTTTGAGCCAAATCCTGATAAAGGATATGAATTTGTGGATGCCATCGTTGGTGGAGTTGTTCCACGTGAATATATCCCAGTAGTTGATAAAGGATTAC
>CANQHD010000063.1 GCA_947623625.1 uncultured Bacilli bacterium | reverse complement strand
GGAAGGAATACAAGAAGGAAAAACTAGAAGCGGGCTATATTATGAAGGTTATAATATTTTAAAATTCAAAATGCCTAAATATAGTATTATTGAAAATGTAAAAAATTTAACAAGTAAACGATTCAAAGAGCAATTTGAATCTATATTAAATGATATAGAAAAATTGGGTTATAATAATTATTGGAAGGTTCTAAATGCGAAAGATTATGGTATTCCACAAAATCGAGAAAGGGTTTTCATTATTTCTATTCGTAAAGATATAGATAATAATAAATTTTATTTTCCATCTCCAGTAAGATTAGATTTAAAATTAAAAGATATTTTAGAGAAGGAAGTAGATGAAAAATATTATCTAACTGATAAAGGAATTGGAAGGCTCATAAAAAAGAATAATAAATTATTAAAAGATTGCGAAAATCCTAATATAAGTTCTTGTATTATTGCAGGGTATCATAAAATGAGTGGCAACCAAAATCAATATATATCAGAGTCTAATAAAGTAGAAAGAATTACAGGATTATTTGATGAAGAAAAAACAAAACATCAAGCAGGAAGTATTTATAATCCAAATGGATTATCTCCAACATTAACTACTATGGATAATGGAGGAAATAAGCAACCTTATATTTTAGTACGAGAGGCAACAAAAAAAGGATACATAGAAGCAATGGAGGGGGATTCAATTAATATTTCATATCCAAATAGTATAACCAAAAGAGGAAGAGTAGGAAAAAAAGTGTCGCAAACTATCTTAACTTCGCCAAATATGGCAACAGTAATAGAATCTCCTAAACCTATATGTTTGAATAATTCATATAAACAACCTAGTATTCAAGATAGAATTTATGATATAGAGGGAATAGCAACTGCTGTTACTGCTAGTCAATTTAGACCTAATATTGCAGAAAGAAAAATGTTTAATCCATATAATAAAAAAGAGATAACAGATATAGCACCAACTCAAACTTCAAGTTGTGGATCTACAACTTCAAGTGCAGCAGTTTTAATTTCAGAAGATGGTAATCATTTTATGAAGATAAGAAAATTAACACCTCTTGAATGTTGGAGATTAATGGGATTTGATGATATAGATTTTTATAAAGCTAAATCAGTAGGAATATCAGATACGCAGGCATATAAACAAGCTGGAAATAGTATAGTTGTGAATGTTTTAGAAGCATTATTCAAAAACTTATTGCAAAAATCTCAAATAATAATGGAAAAAACTAAAAATATATGATATACTCTAAAGAAGTTCTATAAGGAGGAAATAAATACTATGGTTGAGAATCAAGATGTAGAGTTCAAAAGAATATGGAAAGATGAGTGGTTAGAATGGATCTGTGGTTTTGCTAATACTTCTCGGAGGAGTAATGTATATAGGTGTAGATGATGATGGAAGTGTAGTTGGATTAGAAAAAGCAGAAGATGTATTTGATAAAATTCCAGATAAAATTAGAGCAACATTAGGGATATTGCCAGAAATAAAATTAGAAAGAAAAGATAACAAAAAATATATAAAGATAAAAATTGAAAAATATCAAGTTCCTATAAGTTATCATGGAAAATTTTATTTAAGAAGTGGTAGAAGTAATCATGAAGCAACTGCATCCGAGTATGATCAATTACTTTTAGAACGATATGGAAAGACTTGGGATTCAATGCCAGTTTTCAATGTTTCTGTTGAAGATTTAGATAAAAATTCTATAGAACGATTTAAAAAATTAGCAATAGAAAGTAAAAGACTAAAACCAGAAGATGTAAATATAGATGACAAAAGTTTGCTAGAAAATTTAAAATTATTAGATAATGGGAATTTAACTACAGCAGCAATATTATTATTTCATAGTGATCCAGAAAAGTGGATACCTAGTGCATATACAAGAATTGCTTTTTTTGAAAAAGATGATGCTCATTTGAAATATCAAGATGAAATACATGGATCATTAATATATCAAGCAGAAGAAATAGTAAGAATATTATATGCTAAATATTTAAAAGCCTTTGTATCATTTAAAGGTATGCAAAGAATAGATGAATATATAATCCCTGAAACAGCAGCTCGTGAGATAATCTATAATTTTTTACAACATAAAGCGTATAATACTTCTATACCAACACAAATAAAAGTATATGATGATTTTCTTTATATTTGGAATCCTGGGGAATTGCCAGATGAAGTAAAAGACATATTATTTCAAAAACATCCATCTAAGCCTAGAAATTTAAAAATTTCTCAAACATTCTTTAGAGCAGGATTTGTAGAATATTGGGGAACAGGAATAAAAAGAATAACGGATGCTTGTGAAGAATATGGTTCACCTATTCCAGAAATTGTGAATGAGGCTGGTGGAGTAGCAGTAAAATGTAAACCTTCAAAGAGTTATTTAGAGGCAATGAAAGGTATAAAAGATACCATAAATGATACCAAAAAAGATACCATAAATGATACCATAAAATTAAATGAAACAGAGAAAAAAATATTAAAAATAATAGAAAGTAATTCTAATGTAACTCAAAAAGAAATGGCAGACGAATTAAATTTGAAAATAGTAACAATAAAGAGGAATACGAATAAGTTAAAAGAAAAAGGTATAATAGAAAGAAGTGGTCCAAATAAAGGTGGGTATTGGAAAATTTTATAATTAATTATGGAATAGCAAGAGTTTTTACAAGCTCTTGTTATTTTTTTACATAATTTATGGAAATAGGAGGAGAAAAATGAACAAAGGATTAAAAAAAATAAGAAATTCTATAAGTAAGTATAGATTAACATTTGAGAATGTTTTTTATATATGGTTAGAATATAAAAAAAGTGAGATAAAAATATCAACATATTCAACATATAGATACAATGTTACACACTATTTATTTCCCAAATTAAAAGAATTAACTTTAAAAAAACTGGAAAAGTATAACTTTAATGAGCTTGCGGATGAGCTATCAAAAGATTTATCACCGAAAAAAACTAGAGATGTTCTATGTAATTTAAAGTCTATATTGTCTTTTATTGAAGAAGAATTTGATTGTAAAACAAACTTTAAAAAAATAAAAGGTCCAAAGTTAGTAGCAAAGCCAACAATTATTTTAAATGATAGAGAGATAAAAAAATTAGAGAAATATTGTTTAAAATTAAATACATTAAGAAGTATAGGAATAATTATTTGTTTAAATACTGGTTTAAGAATAGGTGAAATTTGTGCTTTGAAATGGGAGAATATTGATTTAGATAGGAGAGAAATTTATATAAAAAAAACATTGCAGAGAGTCTATAGTGATAAAAAATTAAAAAAAACAGAAATAATTGTTGATACTCCAAAAACACAAACATCAATAAGAACTATACCAATTTCAAATAAATTATATGAAGTTTTAATTACACTAAAAAATAAATATAAAAATGAAGATTTTTTATTAACAGGAAATGAAAAAGGGATGGAACCTAAAGCATATAGAGATATTTTTAAAGATTATTTAAAAAAAACAAAAATAAAATCCCATAAATTTCATATATTACGACACACATTTGCAACAAAATGTATAGAAAATGGAATGGATATAAAAAGTTTAAGTGAAATTTTAGGTCATTCTAGTGTAGAAATAACATTAAATAAATATGTTCATTCTTCGTATAAAGTAAAGAAAAAATATCTTGAAAAATTATAAAAAATTCTTCAAGCAAGTTACTTGAAGAATTTTCATATAAATAATTATATACATAAAAATTAGAAATATCAAGAGTTTTGTATAAAATTTTTGTAAAGGAAATTAATACAAAAGTATTTTGAATTTTAGAAAAATAAAAATCTCGTAGTTGCTAGTATATTAAGTGATAGCGAGTTTTTTTGCTTTTCTTCAAGTAACTTGCTTGAAGAAAATACGAATGAGAGGAGAAATACAGATGTATCAAGAGAAAGAGAAGAAAAATGAGAAAGGAATAACACTAATAGCTCTAATAATAACAATAATAGTTTTATTAATATTAGCTGGTGTATCAATATCAATGGTAGTAGGAGAAAATGGAATATTGAATAGAGCTACAGATGCTAGTCAAAAAACAAATGAAGCTAAAGATGAAGAACAAAGACAATTTGCAATGGCAGAAGCAACAATGAATTTTGAAAATACCGAATATGAAGATAAAAATGGAGAAAAAGTAACGATTCCAGCAGGATTTGCTCCAACAAGAATAGAAGGAGAAAATACAGTTAATGAAGGACTTGTTATAATTGATGGTAAAGGAAATGAATTTGTTTGGATACCTTGTACCAAAGAACAATATGATTCAGTTAAACATGCGACTATAAATGAAGGATGGGTTTGCAACAATGAATATAAAGATA
>CANQHD010000062.1 GCA_947623625.1 uncultured Bacilli bacterium | reverse complement strand
ATTCTTTTCATCTTTATCAGTCAATTTATTTTGCAAATATTTTCCTAAATTAAAACATATTATTGTACAAGTTTATAAATTTTTTTTATTTCCGCTCACTTTTGCCTTTTTATGCAACAATATCTCACTTGTTGCTCATATTCTTACTGCTTTTTTCTCTTAAAGCTGCACTTTTCTCAAAATCTAGCATTTTAAAAAGAAAAGTCCAAAGAAGCGTCTTGGACTATAACGATAAAACCTGCGCATACGTACAGGTGGGTGCTTCTAGTATCTCCAAAGGATTCCTACTTAAAAAGCAGGCATTCAACACAGGAAATACATGATTTCGATGCTCCCTTATCGTTTCTTTAGTCGGTTTTAAAGTTTGTCTGTTCGCATTCTTTAGACAATATTAGTATATCATAGTAAGAGTTTAGTATACAAGAAATTTTTTTCGCCAAAATAAAACTTTTGAATACATTACTATAGGTGATAATCATGTTTTATCAATATCAAGGTGTAAAAATTCACTGCGAAGTTTATGGATCTGGTTCAAAGACTATTTTAATCTTACCAGGTTGGGGTGAGACTAAGATGACTTTTTCTACCATGATTCATGCTTTAAGTAGTACTGGTAAATATCAAATTTATCTGATTGACTATCCAGGATTTGGAAAAAGTCCATCTCTTCAAACTATTTTTACAATTTATGATTATGCGAGTCTTGTCAAAAACTTTTTAGAAGAAAACAGCATAAACCCTTACCTTATAATAGCACACTCTTTCGGAGGACGTCTTGCGATACTTTTAAATAGCTACTATCATCTTTCAATTCCAAAAATTTTATTAATAGACAGCGCAGGAATTCCACCTAGAAAAACGATTCGTTCCATCTTCAAAAAATATTCTTATCGCTTTTTAAAAAAGCTACGCTTTATCTTTCCTAAAAAACTGCGTCAAAAATATATGAATTTTATCTTTTCTAAATATGCTTCTCCTGATTACTCTCAATTATCCAGTAAAATGCGATGCACTTTTCAAAATATTATCAAAGAAGATTTAACAAAATACTTAGAAAAAATGACAAGTGAAGTTCTTCTTATTTGGGGTGAAAATGATTTAGATACACCGGTAAGAGATGCCTATATTATGAAGAAACATATCAAAAATAGTGCCCTTATTCTCTTTGAAAATGCAGGACACTTTGCTTACTTAGATAAACCTTACCTAACTTTTCAAATTATCTTATCTTTTATAGAAGATACAAATCATTAGTTTTTTCTTAAGATTCTACCCCATCATTTATTAAAGCAGCAACTTGATACCCATCTATTTGAGAAATATCCGTTTGGAAAGGAATTTCAAACAAAAGTTGTTGTCCTGGATTGCAAGGCTGATTTACTTCTTTTTTTTGTTGTTCTATTACTTGTTTATTTTTATCATATAAATTTATCACAATATTGCTGATTTGCTGTACTTCATTAGAGTGATTTTCAACATAGTATTTAACTGTATCAGCTATTGCAACATTGTTTATTATTTCAAAACGAGTATCTAGCTGACCATATATTCCTGTGTCAATTTTTTCTGGTTCTACTTCCTTAGACTCTTCATTTTCTTGAGGCGTTTTTTCTTCTTTTTGACTATTTAAAAGAAATCCTCCACCCATAAAGACAAGTCCAGAAAGTAAGAGAATAATTGCTATCTTTTTTTTCATATATTTTCCTTCTCTAAAAATTTATTAATTATTGAGGTCCCTAACCTATACTTTTTTTCTCACTGAAACAATAGCTTATAAGCTTTCTTCAATTTGTTTTACAGTTTCTAAAAAGAAGTTTTTTCGCTCATTCAATGTTTTTAAGTCTTTTGCCTCAAATCTTAGCGTAATATTGGGTCCTGTATTAGAAGCTCTAATTGAAGCGAATCCATCTTCAAATAAAACTTTCACTCCATCAATTGTATGATACTGATAGTTCTTCATTTTTACAAATTCTTCTAATTTTTCAATGACTTGGAATTTCTTAGCATCACTCACTGCTATTTTTATCTCAGGGGTTTCAATATATTCTTCAATTCCATCCAGTAATTGTTCAACGCTTTTTTCTGTTTTAGATAAAACTTCTAAAAGACGAAGTCCTGCATAAAGACCACTATCAAATCCTAAGAAGCGATCTCTAAAATAAACGTGTCCTGAGAATTCTCCTCCAAAGTCTAAATCTAAATCTGCAACACCTTTTTTGGTATAAGAATTTCCAGTTCGATACTCTATTGGTTTGGCACCCAACTTAATAATTTCATCTCTCAACGCATTACTGCATTTAATATCATAAAGAAAGGCTTTCTTTTTTGCTGTTGGAATTAAGCTTCGAATCATAATAATCATATACTGATCAATTGGAATAAAACGTCCCAAATTGGAAATAACACCCACACGATCTCCATCTCCATCAAAAGAAAGTCCAACATCTGCTTTTTCTAACAGAACTTTTTTCTTTAAATCGGAAAGATTTTCTTCAACAGATGGATCTGGATGATGGTTTGGAAATGTACCATCTGATTCATCATAAATAGAAATCAAATCCATTGGAAATTTCTGATAAAGTTCTTTCGCAAAATCCGAAGTAGTTCCATTTCCGCAATCGATTACAACTTTAACTCTTCTTGAACCAAAGGAAAGACCTTGCATAATTGCATCATAATAATCTTCTTTAATATCTAAAGGAATCACTTTCCCTTTCCCTTGGTAAAATTCATTTTGAAGCATAAACTGATAAAGATCTTGAATCTCTTCTCCTTTTAAGTTTTCACCCTTAGAAAGCGCCATTTTGAATCCATTTTCATCCTTAGGATTATGGCTTGCTGTAATCATAATTCCTGCTGGGATATCTTTTTTTAAACAAGCATAATAATACATTGGCGTTGTGCAAAGTCCTAAAGAATACACATCCACTCCCGTTGATAAAATACCTCGAATTAATTCTTTTTCTAAACTCTCACTTGATAAACGATTATCATGACCTATAACACATTTATTTTCATTTTGTAATCGCACTTTACTTCCAAAAGCTTGTCCTAAAAGAAAAGCAACTTCTTCATTAATCTCTTTCGGATAAACTCCTCGAATATCATAACCTCTAAAAATATAAGGGTTTATTTTCATATTCTCACCTTCCTATTTTTATTATAAAAATTTTTTTCTTTGAATGCAAGAAAAGGAAATACTATTATCAGTATAAGTCTATACAAAAAACTTGAATGCTTATAGAGTCTGTTCAAGTTTTCATATGTCATATTTATTTAACTTCAATTATAGATTTTTATTTTTTACTAAAAAGAGAAAAACTTTTCTTCTTATCATATCTTTTTTCCAAATAAACTTTTAATTTATAGAGGGTACTTTTTTTATTTTCCATTCCAACATTTGGAAAAGCTCTTAAAAGACGCCAAACTAGATTTTTATTTTTAACAATTTCAAGACGAATTAACTTAGTAATTTCATCCGTTGCATCTTTTCTATTAAATTTTTCTTGAGCAATTTTTAAATGAGAAAGTGTAAGAACTGTTAGAATAATATCAATCAAAAACAGAATAAAACAAATAAGAGAAATACAATTGAGAATAAATGGAGATAAATGGGACAGGAAAAAAGATAAGAAAGGATTCACAAAATAAATAACTAAGACGCCACCAAGTCCAAATAAAATGGCATTTTCTAGACAAATTCTTCCTTCAATATTAAATGGTTTATCACTATAATCCCACCATCTAGCCTTAAAAATTCTCTCTAAGATATAGCTTGTAATATATTCGACAAAAGAACAGATAAAAGCTCCCATTAAGAAAAGGGTAATTGGATCATCCATGTATTTTGTAAGTAAAAGAATCATAAGAACTGCACCGACTCCATAAATAGGACAGTAAGGTCCAAGACAAAATCCACGGTTTACGACAATTTTTTTTGTTTTTATAGAGCAATAAGTGGTTTCACAAAAGTAGCCAATCATAGAATAGAGAAAAAAAATTAAAAATAAATAAGCAACTCGATTCATAATGCACTCCTTATTAAAAAGTATACTGAATTTTGCAAAAAATGACAAATAAAAGTAAAATTTTTAATAAGTTCATATGAATGAGCCATAAATTCAAATGAGATAAAGAAAAAAGATTTTCGAGAATGCTCTACTCATCTTCTTCTTTTTCTTTTTTCAATAAATAGACTCTACAAAAATCACGTTTTTCTTTTGTAGTCCTCTTGCACACGCGGAACGAGTTGTTGGTGTTCGTACCACCAGTGTTGTTGCTGAAGTTGAAAACACCTGCGTTCGTCGTATTGTTATATTGACCACCACGGATCATCCAAGGGTTGGACGAATTGACCATGTTCTGGTTATCACCGTTTTTTGTCTATTCTTCCTTACTTTATCATTTTTCAAAAGAAAAAGGAAGACCTCTTTCCTATCTTTTTACCTCTACGTTAATTTTTATTTGGAATTCCGTTTTATTTAGAAAAACTGCAATAAGTTTAATCATATTGACTATTAAAGTTTTA
>CANQHD010000061.1 GCA_947623625.1 uncultured Bacilli bacterium | reverse complement strand
TTTTGACTTTAAACCTGAAATAAGTCTAGTAAATTAAACAAATTTTTATAAACCTGCATTTAGTCTAAAAATTTGCGATCTTTTTACCTCTATTAATTCATAAACTTCTATGACATCATTTTCTTTATAATCTTGAAAATCTGTTAAAGTCAGTCCACAATCCATATTATTTTTTACTTCCTTAACTTGATCTTTTTCATGTTGAAGTGTCTTAATGCTGCCATTATAAATAACAATTCCATCTCTTACAACGCGTGCTTTTGAGTTATTTTTAACAAGACCAGAAGTAACATGGCATCCTGCAATCATTCCAACTTTAGAAAATTTAAATAGTTGTCGAACTTCAAGAGTTCCAATGACTTTTTCTTCGTATTCTGGATCAAGCATTCCTTTCATGGCACTCTCCATCTCTTCTACAACTTTATAAATAATATCATAAAGTCGAATTTCAACGCCATATTCTTTAGCGATTTCAAAAACTTTTGATGTACCACGAACATTAAATCCAATAATAATTGCATTGCTTGCTTGAGCAAGAACAACATCGCTTTCTGTAATAGCACCAACGCCCCCACGAATAACGTTAATTCTTGCACCTTCGACATCGATTTTTTCTAAAGAATTTCGAACAGCTTCTAAGCTACCATTCACATCTGTTTTTAAAACAACATTGATTTCTTTAAGTCCTTCATGAATTTGACCAAACAAATCTTCTAAAGTCATTCCCGTTCGATTCGTATCTTTTTCTCTTGCTCTTAAACTTCTTTCTTCTGCAATTTGTTTTGCTTGTTTTTCTGTCTCAAACGCCATGAATTTATCTCCAGCACTTGGAAGCGTCGATAAACCAGTAATGACAACAGGTGTCGATGGCATAGCTTCTGTAATTTCTTCCCCTTGATCATTTCTCATCGTTCGAACTTTTCCGTATGATGTTCCAACGACAATTGGATCTCCTAAACGAAGAGTCCCATTTTGAACTAAAAGGTGGACAATACTACCTACTTGTTTATCCATTTCGGATTCAATAACAGCGCCTGTTGCATAACGTTTTGGATTGGCTTTTAACTCTTCCATTTCAGCAAGAAGTAAAATATTATCTAAAAGAGCATCCACGCCTTCTCCAGTGACTGCAGAAATTTTAGAAACAAGTGTATCTCCTCCCCACTCTTCTGGAGTAAGACCTGCTTCTGTTAGACCGGTCATGACTTTTTCAATATTAGCTTCTGGCTTATCAATTTTATTAATCGCAACAAGAATTGGCACCTTAGCAGCTTTGGCATGATCTATTGCTTCTTTTGTCTGTGGCATCACTCCATCATCTGCTGCAACAATAATAATGACAATATCTGTAATTGAAGCACCTCGCGCCCTCATTTCAGTAAAAGCTTCATGTCCTGGGGTATCAATAAATGTAATGGACTCATTTTTATAGCTTGCCTGATAGGCTCCAATAGCTTGCGTAATTCCACCTGCTTCTTTACTCGCAACATGGCTTTTTCTAATATAATCAAGAAGCGTGGTCTTTCCATGATCAACATGTCCCATGATTGTCACAACTGGAGGTCGTTTCACAAGATCTTCTTCATTTTCATGAATTTCATAATTTTCAAAATTCGAAATATCTTGTGTTTCTTCTCTTTTCAAAGTCTTATCATAATCAAGAACTAAAATCTCAGCATTTTCAAAAGAAAGTGGATTATTTAAAGTTGCCATCACCCCAAGTAACATCAACTTCTTTATGAGTTCACTTGAAGGAATTAAAAGAGAATCTGCCAAGTCTTTAACAGTCATTCCTTCTTTATAAATGACAACACTATCATCCATATCTTCTATGTTACTTTGTAATTTTTCACGATGTTTATAAAGTTTTTTTCTCTCTTCTTTAAAGTTGAGAGTATTTTTATCTTTTTTGTCTTGTTTTTTCTTTCTTACCTTAGTGAAATTTTTTTCTTCTTGCACCACCATATCAGCAAGTGCTTCTGCTTTCTCATCCATCTCTATTTTAGCAAGTGTCTCACTTTCAATAGGCTCATCCAAAACATAATCTTCACTGTCTTGAAGTTGATTATCTAAAATAATAATGGCATCATCATCTAATATATCCTCGCTTGTCGTTGCTGGAATAGATAACTTTTCACAAAGTGCTAATATTTCTTCTACTGTTTTTTGAACATCGTCTGCATATTCTTTGATAGTCATTTTCTTCACCTCTTTCTTTTTATTTTTCAATAATTTCTTGAATCGTTTTGTATATATCTTCTCCTACTTCACATTCTAATTTGCGATCTAATACTTTTGTTTTTTTTGCTTTTTCTAAAATTGCTAAATCTTTTTTAATGTAAGCACCCCGTCCATTTTGCTTTCCTGTTAAATCAACCTCAACTGTTCCTGATGGAGTTCTAACAATTCGAAGTAGATCTTTTTTTTCACATTTTTCTTGGCTGACAACGCAAGTTCGCATTGGAATTTTTCTCATCTTCATTTTCTTCACCTTCCTTTAAATTTTTCGTTTAACTGGAATCGGTAAATCATCTGTTCTTGTTTGAAAAATAGGTCTTAATGAATCAAGACTACAGCGATTTATTCGGACAAGTTCACAAAGTGTCTCTTGCTGTTCTTTTGTAATTCTATATCCATAAATTTTTGGATCAGGAACTTCAACAATCGCATAATTATCCAATTTGTCTCCATAAATCGTAAAAGAACAAAGTCCCAAAAAATCAATTGATAATGCTTTAAAGTCATAATCTTGATAATTAACCGCATAAAATTCTGGATGTTCTAGCTGTTCTTTAACGCTTTCAAACAAAATTCTAGGATCTTCTTGTAATTCACCTAATGTAAGCAGGCGAAAATTTCTATCATGACAAGGCATCATTACCTTACATGACTCAAATTGATAAAAATTACCATACCGGTCAACAGCACCTTTGTATCCTTTAGGTAAATGATTTTTATCAAATTTCTTCAATTTATCATTCCTCTTTTCTTAAATAAATGCCTTCTTTTTCTGCTTGTTCATAATTTTTAATGTCAATTTTATAATGCGTCAAGCGAGATGCAAGACGTGCATTCATTCCTTTTCTTCCTATTGCTAAAGAGAAATTATCTCCATCTGCGATAACAAGTGCTTCCTGTTTCTTTGGATCTGTTATTAAAACAGAGACTTCTTTAGCAGGTGAAAGTGCATTCTCAATAAAGACTTTTGGATCCTTATCATAGCGAATAACATCAATTTTTTCACCGTGAAGTTCTGTGATGATATTGGCAATTCTACTTCCTTTTTCTCCAATGCAAGCACCAATTGGATCAATTTTTGGATTTTCTGAATAAACAGCTACCTTACTACGAACACCTGGTTCTCTTGCAACACTATAAAGAAGAACACTTCCATCAGAAAGCTCTGGAATTTCAAGTTCAAAAAGACGTTTGACAAATCCAAAATGACTTCTTGACAATAAAATAAGTAGATTGCGTCCATTATTATCAACTTTAGTAACATACACTTTAATTTGAGAACCCATTTCTATTTTCTCACCAGGAATAATATCTTTCTTTGGTAAAATTCCATTACATCTTCCAAGGTCAATAAAATAATTATCGGTATCCTCTAAAGCAACTGTACCAATTAATAACTCATCTTGTTTATCTCCAAATTCTTCCATGATACTATTTCGCTCTGCTTCTCTAATTTTTTGAACGACAACTTGTTTAGCAGTAGATGCTGCAACTCGTCCAAAATCTTTTGGAGTAACCTCAGTATCAATAGTATCTCCTACATTTAAAGACTTATTGATTTTACGTGCATCTGTTAGTTTAATTTCACATTCAGGATTAAAGTATGAAATTTTTTCTTCCTTTTCTTCGCTTGCTTCTTCTATTTCTTCTTCCTCATCATCTTCATCTGTATAATGTTCAAATAAATAATCCTCATATTCTTCTCTAGTCATTTTCTCATCTTCTACAACCGTCAGATAAGAATAGACTTTAATATCACCTGTATCTTCATCGATTGTGACTTTCACATTACTATTTTTATTCCCAGTATTTTTTTTATATGCAGATGATAATGCAAGTTTCATTGCATCAAAGACAACTTCTTTTGAAATTCCTTTTTCTTTTATAATATGATCAACTGCTTTTATAAATTCACGTCCGTTCATTCTTCCACCTCTTTACTTTTTCCATAAATATCAACAACTTCTATTTGATCATCTATTATACCGGATGCATCTAAAATTGGATTGATAATATTCGTTGCTTCTGTAATCGTATCTAAATCAATTATTTCCGGACTATCTAATTCTATTTCAAGTGTGATGACACCTTCCTGATTGACTTTTTTGACATCGCTTACAAAAAGTTTAAGTGCAGCAAGCTCATTATCTAAAAGAGCACTTAATTCTTCTCTCACGCAAATCCCTCCTATCAAATAGAAAGAGCGGGATTTCTCTTCCCACTCCTTTCTTAAGGTACATTATAGCTTATTTTTAATGACTTGTCAAAGATTTTTGTGACCGCTTAATCTAAAAAAATAACGATACGATAATTGGTTTATAAAATATTATTTTATTTCTTCTAACATTTTTTCTTTTAATTTATCTATATCCGTGAAAAAGACTTTAATTCCTCTATTATGAAGTTTCATTAAATTTTTAAAATTTT
>CANQHD010000060.1 GCA_947623625.1 uncultured Bacilli bacterium | reverse complement strand
TGCCGATTTTTAATTTCCTTTACTCTTAGAATTGATTTCCTTATCTCTATCAGTTTCCGTTACTTTGAGAAGTCACCAAACTACTCTGTTAATTCAAGCGTTTCAATTTCCTCAACAATAGCAGCTTGTTGATCTACTATGATTTTGAGTTTCCGTTTAAAAATTTCAATATTTTTCTTTAACATTTCTGCTTCATTTTCAATTCTCTCTGCTTTTAAAAGCGACTCATTTACAATTCTTGAAGCATTATGTTTTGCATCTGAGACGATCATATCGGCTTCTTCACGTGCTAAGCGTTTAACATTATCCCCTGCTTTTTCTGCATTCAGAAGCGCTTTTTTCATCGTATCTTCTAAAGACTCATAGTGAGAAAGTTTTTCTTTTAAAAGCGCAATTTCTTCTTTTTGACTCGCACATTTATTAATAATACCTTCTGTTTGTTGAATGACTTGTTTGACAAAGTTGTTAACTTCTTCACGATTGTATCCATTCGCTTCGTAACTAAACTTTTCCACTTTCTTCACCTCGATAGGTCTTTATATTTTACCAGTTAAAATCATCATCTTCTTTTTCAATACGTTTTGGTTTTTCAGGTTTAGAAGGAGCATTATCATCACTAATTTTTCCTTCTACATTTACATTATTTGGCGTACAAAGAAAGATACCTCCTCCAAGTTTTTGTAAATTGCCTCCAATTGCATAAAGTGTTCCACTTAAAAAATCAACGATTCTTTTTGCTTGATCGGGTGTGACTCTTTTTAAATTGACAACCACTGCATTTCTTTCTTTTAAGTGATCCGCTATTTGTTGACTCTCAGAATAAGCACGTGGTTCTAAAAGCATCATTTTACTTCCAGCAGAACCTTGCGTATAGCTATATTCTTCTTTTGACACTTTATAGTACTCCTCCTCTTTTACTTCTTCTTCTCTATTTTCTTCCTCTCCACCTATTAATTTTTTTAATTTATCTAATGCCATAAATTCCTCCATCTTACTCTCTTTATTTTAACACAAGAAATCAACCTCTGACAAGTAGCAATCTAATTTTGCTGAAACCAAATAGATGAGATGTCAACATTATTAGAAAGTGGCTCTGGATTTGGCTTATCAAAATGCATAGAAATTGGGAGCTTAAATGCTTGTCCGAATGCAATACAGTTTCCAGGTTTTAAACTTTTTAATTGTTCAACAACTTCTTTTGAAATATCTGGTACCATATTTTTAATATAATCTAAGTCTTTTGGATGTAGAATACGTAAAATAATAAAATTAGAGCACTGAGAAATTGCTGTATCTGATAACTCACATGGTCTTTGAGTAATCAGTCCAAGTAAAACACCATATTTACGTCCTTCTTTTGTAATTCGATCAAAAATATTATAACCGATAATATCAATGTCTCGATCATTTTGAACATAGCGGTGTGCTTCTTCTATTACAATATGAAATGGGACACTTCCACGATTGGGATTTTCTACAGCGTAATTAAATAAGATTTTAGAAATGATTTTGGTAATAACTTTAGCCATTCGATCATCCACATAATTAATATTAAAATTGACAATTTGACATTTGGTTCCGGTATAATGTGTCAACAGTCTCGAAATATAAGCACTTCTTGTCATATATTCTTTACAGTCAAAATAAATACTCGATGGACTTTCTACTAAGGAATGTAGGCGAACACTTAAGATATTTACTTTATCAAAGACACTATCGCTTTTTAAAACCCCTTCAGATATTAAAGCAAAATCCATTGCCATTTCCAAGTCTTTTAATGAGAATTGAATATCATGACTGGTTTTTTGTGGTATACTCATATCTTTTGGTGCATCATCAATAATAAATTGGTTGAGGAAAGAAACAACCAGTTCCATTTCCTGCATTTTTCCCATTTTATCTATATATAGACATTGTTTAAAAGTTCTTGTATATCCTGGTTGAACAATTTGAGCCTCTAAACTTAGATTGGGTGTGTTAAATTTAGTTAATACTGCAATCAATTGATCTCGAATTTTCGTAGATTCTTTTCCTGAGAGTAAAATATCAAGAAGAGCAGACGCAATAATACTATTTTTTTGTTGGATAACTTCTTCTCCATTTCCAGTTAATATTGGAACTAAATGCAATGCTTTTTCAATAATTGGGAGCTGACTTGGCGTTGTAACATCGAGAAGAAGTGCAAAATCATCCACATCTAAAAGCCAAAGTGGAATTTGAATAATTTCTGTATCTGCATAATGGGTGTTAGTGGTATAAGTTTTATAGTGTATATTTGGATTTAATTTATCTAAGTCTTTAAAGGCATTGGTATACTCACCATAAGCATCAAACATAAAGATATTTGCTCCTACTGGGGCAGAAGGTCCTGAAAAAATATTTTGAAACAAGCGACTGACAGTAAATGATTTTCCAGCACCACTATTTCCTAAAATAGCAAAATGATTACTAAAAAATCCATTGGTATCCACATTAATTTTATAATTTTCATAGACATTGGAAATTCCAAAATATGTCTCTTTAGTTGTAAGTGTCTGTGAACCTAAAACAAGTTCCAACTCTTCCATTGAAATAATTCGAACTGTCGACTTAAAAGCTGGTTTTTCAGTAGAACCTGGTGTAAATCGACCATTTTTAATCTCCCCTACAATATTTGCTTTTAAAATTGTTTTTGAAGTATTGACAATTTCTCCAATAATTTTCTTCTCTTCGTTTTCAAAAACGACATGAATATTGATTAGATTTGCTTGATTTGTCATATCGATAGAGAGTTCTACAAAAACTTGATTGTCAACAATTTCGATAATTTTTCCTAACATGAAAGCCACCTTCTTATTCTTCTTTAGTATATCATGTTTTTTTTTAAAACTACAAGCAAAAAAGAGGTTTTCACCCCCTTTTCAAACAAAGAAAATTATTTTGTACTGTTATACCATTCTTTTAAGGCACTACTTCCTTGAACCAATAGGCTCTTAAGTGTCGATAAAGTAAAGCCAAAATTTTCTTTCATTCTTTTAAAGTCTTCTCTTGCTTGAGTACAAGTATCTTGATACCGATCACAGACTTTTGCAGTAATTTCCAAATATTGAGCAATTGCTTTTGTCTTTAAACTCGTAAAACCACTTTTTATTTTCTCTTTATAATTTGGAAATACCTCATCAATTTTATGATCAATCGTAAGCACAATTTTGATGACTTTAAGTTTAGCAGTCTCTGTTAATTCACTAAACGTATAGCCTTTAATTGTTCCACCTTGAAATAAGAATTGATAAAGCATGGAAAAAGTATTTTTTACTGTATCAACCATTTTAGAATCATTTTGATTGGCTGTTTGAACGATTCTTTCTTGTTCTTCTAAATATGAAAGAACGCTAGCTTCATTTTTTTGTTCTGAAACCGATGGAGATGACTGTTGTGGTGCCTCAAAGGTTGTTGAATTAGATGATGCGTTTTGTGAAGAAGCTGGTGCTTGATAAGTTGGAGTATTTTCTTGTTCTTCATGAACTATTTTAGAAGAAGTTAACTCATCTAGACTTTCTTCTTTCGCTTCTGTTGGTTCTTCTAAAGACGAAACAGAGTCTTCTTTTTTATTTTCTTTCTTTTGTTCTAAAGATGAAGCTTTTTTGGTTTCATTATTCGCCGTAAAAGATTGGACTGCTTGATAAGTTCCGATACAAAATACTGCAAAAAAAACTCCCAGTCCAAAAAGAAGTACATAACGTATATTTATATGAAATTTTGATTTTATCATACCTATCTTCCCCTTTTTTTGCTCTATTATATCATATGAGCAGCAATTTGAAAAGGAAAATGTTTTACTTATTCTTCAAATTCAAGTCCAATTGGACAATGATCGCTTCCGAAGACATCTTGATAGACCAAAGTCTTTTTAACTTGAGGCAAAAGGCAATTCGAACACAAGAAATAATCAATTCGCCAACCTATGTTATTCTCACGCACACCTTGTACATAACTCCACCACGTATATACATCTTTTTCTTTAGGATGGAAATAACGATAAGTATCTGTAAAACCACTTTGTAAAAGGCAGGCAAACTTTTCACGTTCTTCATCAGTGAAACCTGCACAGCCTTTGTTTTCTTTTGCATTTTTAACATCAATCTCTTCATGAGCTACATTAAAGTCACCACAAATAATGACTGGATGTTTTTCTTCTAGTTTTTTTAAATAAGTGCGAAAATCATCTTCCCATTTCATTCGATAATCCAGTCGCGATAAATCTCTTTTGGCATTGGGAACATAAACATTTACTAAATAAAAACTCGGATATTCTAACGTAATCACTCTTCCTTCATGATCATGCTCATCAACACCGATACCAAACATAACTGAAAGAGGCTCTTTTTTCGTATAAATAAGGGTTCCAGAATATCCTTTCTTTTCAGCCGGATTTAAAAAGTCCATGTAATCTTTGGCAAAAAAAGGAATTTCTCTTCGTAGGGCTTTCACTTCTTGAAGACAAAAAATATCTGCATCAACCTCGTCAAAAAATTCTTTAAATCCTTTTTTTAAGCAAGCACGAAATCCAGCCACATTCCAAGATACAATCTTCAAATATTTCACCTCCTTAAGAGTATAGCAAGCAAATATTTATCTTGAGGGAAATGTCAAGAATATAGAATTTTTATGTTATATTTTCATATAGGTAAAGAAAAAAATAAGAAACATATAAGGCAGGACATTATCAAGTGTTTCTTTAATACAGTAAAAAAGCGCGGACTTAAGAAAAATCAACGCTTTTTACAATTTAAAGTTGAAATTCAACTATAATTACAAATGGTCGGAAAGACAGGATTTGAACCTGCAACCGCCTGGTCCCAAACCAGGTGCTCTACCAAGTTGAGCCACTTTCCGATATCTGGTGCGCTCGAAGGGATTCGAACCCCTGACCTTTTGGTTCGTAGCCAAACACTCTATCCAACTGAGCTACGAGCGC
>CANQHD010000059.1 GCA_947623625.1 uncultured Bacilli bacterium | reverse complement strand
CAAAGTAAAGGAAACACTTATTCTCATTGTTATGGAAACTAGGTATCCTATAATTTCCGTTACTTTGAGAATTCACATAACAGAGTAGTTTCTTTTTTTAGGATGGATTTTTAGAAGGAAAACGTGTAGAATACAAGTAGGTGATATATATGTTCGCAAAGACTTTAATGAAAAAAAATGGTTTTACAATGGTTGAACTTTTGGCAACTATTACCATTATGGCAGTCATTCTTGTTATAATTGTTCCATCTATTAATCGACTAGGAAAAAACAATCAAACAAAAGGATATGAACTTTATGCGAAAAGTGCTTTAAGTGCGGCTAAATTCTATGTAGAAGATAACATGGAAAGTTTAACAGCTTATCCGAAATGGAAAGGATGTGTTCAGATTAATTATAGTGATTTATTATCGGCAGATTTAATTAAACCATATAGTGATGATCGTTATAATTGCAGTAATTTAAAAGTACAAGTTCGCAAAGGAAATACTTCAACGCTTAGCTTTAGCTATAGCATTCAATGCCTAGATACTAAGGCTGGAAATAAAGTAGTTTATCAAAAGTCTACATTAACAGGAGGAAGTTGTAGTGCAAGCGCCCTTTCCTAAGAAAGAATTATTATCTCCTGCTGGTAATTATGAAAGTTTTCTTGCTGCAGTTGAAAATGGCGCGGATGCTGTCTATCTTGCTGGAGTTTCTTTTGGAGCAAGAGCATATGCTGAAAATTTTACAAACGAACAGTTAAAAAAAGTGATTGCGTTAGGACACTTATATGGTGTTAAAGTCTATGTTACTATGAATACAATGATTAAAGAAAAAGAAGTTGAATCTTTTCTTCAACAAGTTTCTTTTCTTTATCAAAATGGAGTAGACGCAATTTTAATGCAAGACATTGGAATGATTTGTCTTTGTAGAGAAATGTTTCCAGAACTTGAAATCCATGCTTCAACACAAGTTAATTGTAGTAATGAACAAACACTTCGTATCCTAGAAAAGATAGGAGTTAAAAGAGTAGTTTTCCCAAGAGAAATGTCACTGGATACAATTAAATCCATCAAAACATCTTTAGAAAAAGAAATTTTTATTCATGGGGCACTTTGTGTGAGTTATTCTGGAAATTGTCTTCTTAGTTTTTTAAATGGTGGTAGAAGTGCCAATCGTGGAGAATGTGCTGGTGCTTGTAGATTAGCTTACACTTTACTAGATGGACGTCAAAAAATAAGGCAGGGATATTTGCTTTCAATGAAAGAATTATATACGGCTCCTTCTTTTGAGCAAATTAAAGAAAGCGATGTGCTTAGTTTAAAAATAGAAGGAAGAATGAAGTCTCCAAGTTATGTGGCAAAAGTAACCCAATATTATCGAGATTTACTAGATAAGAAAAATCCTACCCCTCAAGACTTGGATGAGTTAAAGACTCTTTTTTATCGAGAGTTCACGAAGGGACATTTACTTGGAAGCGATGACTTCATCAATGAGAAATATTCCAATCATTTAGGACTCTTCATTGGAAATGTTGAAAAAATTACTCCCCAAAAAATTTGGATTCGACTTCAAAAAGATTTATATCAAGAAGATGGAATTCGTTTTCAAAAGAGTAGAAAAGGAATGATTGTGAATTTTTTATATGATGAAGATGGAAAACTTGTGTCTAAAATTGAGAAAGGTCATCTTGCTTGTGTAAAAAATACGCTTCACTTATCTTTAAAAGATGAAGTATATAAAACTTCAAGCAAATTTCTTGAAAAAAAATTACTGAAAGCGAAAAGAAAAAAGATCCCAATTCAGATGTTTTTTAAGGCACATGTTGGCTCTCAAGTTACCTTAACGATTATTGATAATGAACAAAGAAAAGTAAAAGTCTCAGGAAGAGTAGTTGAAAGCGCTAAAACGAGCTGTGTATCAAAAGAAAAAATAGAGTCACTTTTAAAAAGATTAAAAGAAACTCCATTTGAAGCTGCTCAAATTTTTTATGAGATGGACCCGTCCATTTTTATCTCATTAGGAGAGATTAATCAGTTAAGAAGAGATGCGATTCAAAAGTTAATAGATGAGAGAATGAAAATAGAAAAAAGACCAATCAACCAAAGTATTTCTTTTCCAAAAAACAATGAAAGACTTCGAAAGCAAATGACTGCCCTCGTAAGAGATGAGTCTTCCATAAAGAAAGCACTTGAAAAAAACTTTGACCGAATCTATGTCGCTGATAAAGCGCTTTATCAAAAATACGCTTCATTAAAAAATATTTATTATGCTGTTTTAAGAAATCAATTTGAAGCTGAAAAAATAGCTAAAACTTGGAGTCAAGAGTTAAGAGAAAATTCTTATTTAGGGTATGCTCTTAATGTAGCAAATTCATATAGTGTTTACTATCTTTCAAAACTAGGAGCGAAAAGTATTATGCTTTCTGTTGAACTTTCTTCTAGTGAACAAGAACAACTTTTAAAAGCTGTCTTGAATAGATTTGGATACTTAAATATTGAAATGATTGTAAAAGGAAAACCAAATGCGATGGTTATTAAAGGAAATGTTTTAAAACTAAAAGAAAACAAAGTTTATCAGTTAAAAAATGAGAAAAATAATTTATATAATGTATTCTATAAAGAAGGTCTGACAACAGTTTTAAGTAATGATTCTATGGATAGAATTCACGAAATTCCAAAATGGTTTTCTTTAGGTGTTTGTTCTTTTTGTCAAATTTTTGAAGAGTAAAGAAGTGCTCTTGTCGAAATGACGCTTTTCGTTTATACTAATAAGTAGGTGATAGTTAGAATGAAAGATAGAATTATGAGTGCAATTATCATGGTATTAATTTTTGTTCCATTATTAATAATAGGACATCTACCATTTGCATGTTTTATGACACTTTTATCCATAATAGGATTACATGAAATTATTAAAATGAGAGAGAAGAAAAAAGAATTTCCCTATCTTTTAAAAGTTTTTGCTTATATTTTGGTTGCTTTTTTCTCGTTTTTAAATTATCAACAAAATGTTTTTACATCCATGCTTGATTTTAAAGTATTTAGTTTTATTATTTTTATCTTTCTAATACCCATGATTTTCGTTCAAAAAAAAGATCAATATGATATAACAGATGCATTCTTTTTAATTGGAGCCGTTCTATTTATGGGATTATCGTTTAATTTATTAGTTTTAATTAGGAATTATGATATGAATTATTTCATATATTTAATATTAATTACAATGATAACAGATTCTTTTGCGATGATTACGGGAATGTATATAGGACAACATCCACTTTGTCCTAAAATTTCTCCACATAAAACAATAGAAGGAATTGTTGGAGGTGTTTTAACAGGAACATTTGTGGCAACGTCTTTCTATAATCAAGTGATTAATCCTAGTATGCCTCTTGTAACAGTGATTGTTTTAACGTTATTGTTATCTATTGTAGGACAAGTAGGAGATTTGGTTTTTTCATCAATGAAAAGAAGTTATAAGATCAAAGATTTTTCTCATTTAATTCCAGGTCATGGTGGCATATTAGATCGACTTGATAGTTTAATTTTTGTATCATTAGCATTTGTGTTACTCGTAGGAATTTTATAGGAGGCAAAATATGACTTTACTTTTATTTATTATTATTTTAGGTTTGATTATTTTAATTCATGAAGGTGGACACTTCTTTTTTGCGAAAAAGATGGGAGTTTATGTTTATGAATTTTCAATTGGAATGGGACCTCGAATTTGGAAAAGACAATCCAAAAAGGATGAAACACTCTATAGTATTCGACTCATTCCAATTGGTGGCTTTGTCTCTTTAGCAGGAGAAGAAGTGGAAGATGATAAAACCGTTCCTAAAAGTAAAAAATTACAAGCAAAAAAACCATGGCAACGCTTTTTAATTATGTTTTTTGGACCTGGGTTTAACTTTATTTCAGCTATTTTAATTTTGTTTGCAATTGGTCTTTTCTTTGGTTCTCCGAATATGGATCCGATTTTAAGTGATGTAACAGCAGGTTCTCGTGCTTATGAAGCTGGATTACAAGAAGAAGACAGAATTTTAGAAATTAATGGGCATAAGATTTCCACAGTGGATGATATTTCTTTATATATTGCAGTAGATAATCATAAAAAAGCGACCACTTTTAAAGTAAAGCAAAAAGACGGAGAGATAAAAACAATTAAAGTTTCTCCTAAAAAACAGGAAAAAGATGGTGAAGTCTCTTACGTTTATGGTATTGGAATGTCTGGAGCAAAAAAATATGGTTTTTTCCCAGCACTTGAATATATGGTGAAAAAGACGGGCTCTTTATTTAAGCAAATGTTTAAAACAGTACAATACTTGTTTACAGGAACAATTCGTGTTAATCAATTATCGGGTCCTGTTGGAATTTACTCAATTGTTGGGGAACAAAGTAAGGGTGGCTTTGCTAATATTTTATACTTAATTGCATTTTTAAGTATTAACGTTGGCTTTTTAAATCTTTTACCAATTCCAGCATTTGATGGAGGACACATTTTATTTATCATTATTGAAAAAATAAAGGGAAGTCCAGTAAAACCAGAGACTGAAAATATGATACATACAATTGGCTTATTTTTACTTCTAGCATTGATGCTTTATATTACGTTTCAAGATATTGTAAAATTATTTTAGATATTCAAAATTTATGTTATATTAAAAAGAAATAGACGACAAACGGTGATAACCAGAACATGGTAAATTCGTCCAACCCGTGGATGGTTCGTGGTGGTAACTATAACAATGGTACGGGCGCAGGTGTTTTCAACTATAACAACACCAGTGGTAATATGAACATCAACAACTCGTTCCGCGTGTGCCTCTGACTACAAAAGAAAAACATGATTTTTGTAGAGTCTATTTAAGAAAAAAAGAGAAAAAAGGTGAGTAATACTTTAAAGAAAAAGTATGAAAATCTTTTTTTTGTATAAACTTGTACAATAATATGTTTTAATTTAGGAAAATATTTGCAAAATAAATTGACTGATAAAGATGAAAAGAA
>CANQHD010000058.1 GCA_947623625.1 uncultured Bacilli bacterium | reverse complement strand
AACAGAAATGGGCGAACGCGGTAATAGTAGAGCCAAGTGAATACGATAATACCTATAAAAATGCGAAAGCAGGAACCACGATTCCAATGGACGATATCCTCCAGATGTATGTGTGGATTCCAAGATACAGCTACACCATTCAAGGAGATTATGGAAAAAATGGAAGCGATGCATCCAATCCAGGAGAGATTGAAGTGAAGTTTGTAAATATGGAAACAAAAGATAATGGAACCGCAAAGTATATGACTGATACTCCAAGCGACACTGATTGGTACACGCCAGATGCATTTACCTTAGGAAATAAGGAGCTCTCAGGAATCTGGGTCGGCAAGTTTGAAACCGGATATAAAGATGCAGTGGATGCGATAGGAGCACAACAAAATAAAAACGAACCACAAAAAGTAATCATCAAACCAGATGTATACTCATGGAGAAGTATTACAGTCAGCAATATTTATAACACAGCAAAAGGGATTGTAGGAGATGCTGCCTTTAGAATGAGTGAAGGAATATATGATAGTCATGCGATGAAAAATAGTGAATGGGGAGTAGTAGCATACTTAAGTCAAAGCAAATATGGAAAATATGGAAATGAAGATTATACTGGAACAAATAAAGAAATTTATATTAATAATTATTACGTTAGTGATAGTGAGAGATATAAAACAGGATGTTCCGGAGAGAAACCAGGAGTCTCAAGTTCAAAAAAATGTACACCATATAATAACTTAGAAAAAGTAGGAGAAGGAATGGGACAAAAAGGACCAGGAGCTTCAACGACTGGAAATATATATGGAGTGTATGATATGTCAGGAGGAGCATGGGAATATGTGATGGGAAATTATAATCATACAGTAGGTTTATCAGGATTTACGGGAGTTTGGGACACACAATATAAAGATTATATAGATTTTTATACAAGCTCAACAGCTAAAAGTTATGCGTTAAGTGAAACGGCAGGATGGTACGGTAATAGCAGTAGCATGGTAAATTCGACCTCCCCTTGGATGGTCCGTGGTGGCTATAACGATACGATGAACGTGGGTGTTTTCTTCTTCGGTAGCGGTAATGGTAACGACAACGCATATCGCTCTTTCCGCGTGGTGCTAACACTCAACGGATAGAAGATGTATAGGTTAAAGGTTTCAATTTGTAGGACAGCTTTACGTTTTTCTTTGTTAACTATTCTTATTTTTCAAAAAACACTAAATTTATTAAAAAAAGAAAACCCACAACGTTTTTAAAAGTATGGGTTTTTTAGTGTTTTGAAATTGTTATGTACTTTTTAGTCTTGCGCTATTTTTAAAGTGATTGTATCACAGTAATTGAATTCGTGTTCATCGATATCTCTTACGTTAATTAAGAAGCCAGATCTTAATCCAGAACCTTTTTGGTAAGAACAACTAAATTGATGGTTAGGATAAGCTTTTTTAATATTAGCACAAGTTGTTGCTGGCTCATAATCAATGAAAGCGTCTTGGATATAAATCACTTGTTTTTTACTGGTATCACAACTTGGTTTTTCTTCTTTTGGTGTGGATGGGGTAGAAGAGGATGACTGACTTGACTGGGATGAATTACTACTTGAACTTCCATTTGATGTTTTTTTCTCAGATGAACTTGAACTACTTCCTTTTCCACTACTTAATGTAACTGTAATGGTGGTTCCACTGCTTACACTTGATCCTGGTTCGATAGATTGATCCATGACTTTATCTTTTGCAACTTTACTGCTTGATCGAGAAATAAAATTATAATTGAGTCCTAAATTCTTAAGAGCATTGATAGCTTCTTGTTTGCTCATTCCATTTAAATTAGGAACTTTTAGTTCTTTTCCGTCTGAAATTGTAACGATAATCGTATCACTATTTTTAATCGTATCTCCTGTTTTATAAGAGTAACGAATGACTTTTCCAGCTTCAATATCATTGTTAAATTCATGTTCTTCTTGATAAGAAATATTGTGGGTATCTGCCCATTTTTTAAAGGAATCTAAATCATTGAATGCTGGCATTTTTAACTGTCCTTTGGAAATTGTAACTTCAACAACGCTTCCTTCTGATAAAGTATCTCCTTGATCGACACTTGCTTTAATTACTTTTCCTTCTTTTACCTTTTCATCATACTCATTTAAAAGAGTAAGCTTTAACTTGTTTTTAATAATCCATTCTGTTAGTTCAGATAAATCCATTTTCTTTAAATCAGGAACTTTAATTTCATTACCTTTACTGATTGTTACTTCAATATGATCATTTTCTCTATTTATCATTGTTCCAGGTTCTTTATCTTGACTTTTTACATAACCTTTTTTTATTTTATTAGAAAACTCTTCTTTTGTATCATATTTCAATCCTTGTTGTTTTAAATAGAAAATTGCTCTAAATTTACTTTTGTTTGTTAGATCAATTAGTTTAACTTCATCGCCATCTCTTTTTTCTCCATATGAGAAAGTTAGCTTAATCTCTTCATCCCGTTTGACACTTCCCATTTTACTTTGTTCGATGACAGTATCTTCTTGTTTTTCTGATGAGACAAATTCTATTTCAACGTTGGATAAGTAATTTTCTTCTACATAATTGATAACTCGTTCACTATCCCATCCAATCATACTCGGGATAATAATTTCTTTATAGGGATTTGCACCTTCACTCACAGCGACCGTGATGCTTTTAACCTCTTTTAAATTTTCTCCAATTGGAATATCTTGACTGATAATTCTGTATTCTTCGACCATATCACTATATTCATATTCTTGATCCACTTCGATTTTTTTCTCTTTTGCCCAAGTTAGAACTTCTGTTAAAGTCTTTCCTCTTAAATCTGTCATGGAAGAAGTCACATCTTCACCACTTATTGTTGTCAAAATACCAATGGTGAAAAAAACAAATAAAACAGTGATAGAACTAAATAAAATCCCATTTTTTCTTCGCTTTATCTGTAATTCTAAAAGAACAAATAAGATGGAGAAAACAAGAAGAATCAAGCGACTGATTAATATGTCCACTGTGTAATGATTCGCGTCTTTAAAAACAAAAGTTGTTCCTAAATAAACAAATCCCAACAATAGAGTAAAAAGAAGAAATGGAATTAAGAAAGGATTGCCTTTTGTCTTTTTTGTTGATTGTATTTTTCTTTTCTCACTCTTTTCTTTTCTTTTGTAAGAAGTATCTTCATCCCAATCTTTTTCATCAATATGATTATTTGTACCTTCACTTTTTAACTCAAGTGGAGCGTCACTTTTTAATTCTTCTTTTTCCTCAACTTTCTCTTTTAACTCTTCTTTTTTCATCTCTTCTAATAAATCTTCTTTAATTTCAGTTGTCTCGACCAACATTTTTTCTACATATGGCTTTTTTTTCTTTTTTTTCATTTTATCACCTATCTTTATATTTCATTATTATTATACTATAAATAAGAAAAAAGAGAAATTCTATTCCATAAAGTTTTGTAAAAATTTGTATAACATTTTCTGATAGGATTTATGGGTTATTCTTGTATTCATTTTTGGATTGCTTTATAATAAATTTGATGAAAGAGATGACAAAAATTGACAAGTATGAAAGCCTTTTGTCGTACTATAATTAAAAATAGGAGAGTTCTTTTAGGGGTATACCTTAAGTTCCAAATCGCTTTTTAGAAAGTTTTAAACAAAATCATTTACTTTTATCAAGATTAATTGGAAATTAAAATCCAGTTATTTGATTGAGAAAAATCAAAAATTCATTTCATGCATAATAAAGAAAAGGAGGTCGTATGAAAGGAATTATTTTAGCTGGAGGAAGTGGAACGAGACTTTATCCAATTACGGAAGGAATTAGTAAACAATTAATGGCAGTTTACGATAAGCCAATGATTTATTATCCATTATCAACACTGATGCTTGCGGGAATTAAAGATATTTTAGTGATTACAACAGAAGAAGATCAACCCAATTTTAAAAGATTGTTAAAAGATGGGCAGCAATTTGGAATTCAAATTCATTATCAAATTCAAAAGAGCCCAGAAGGACTTGCTCAAGCGTTTTTATTAGGAGAGTCTTTTATTGGAAATGATTGTTGTGCGATGGTCTTAGGTGATAATATTTTTTATGGCAATGGGTTTAAAGAAAAACTCACTCAAGCAATAGAAAGTGCAGAAGAAGGCTATGCCACTATTTTTGGTAATCAAGTAAGAAACCCAGAACGGTTTGGAATTATGGAGCTCGATCGAGAAAATAATGTGTTAAGTGTTGAAGAAAAGCCATCTGTTCCCAAGTCAAATTATGCAGTAACAGGTCTTTATTTTTATCCAAAAGGTGTGCAAAATCTTGCCAAGAAAGTCAAAAAATCCCCTCGTGGGGAATTAGAAATTACAGCTTTAAATGACCTTTATTTAAAGCAAGGAAGACTAAAAGCAGAAATATTAGAAGAAGGGTTTACTTGGTTTGATACTGGAACCTTTGATAGTCTAACAGATGCTATTAATATGATTCGAACCATTCAAACCAACAAAGATAAAGTTATCTGCTGCCCTGAGCAAATTGCTTACTATAGTGGCTGGATTACAAAAACTGCATTAGAAAAACAGGCAAATTTAATGGAAAAAAATACATATGGGCAATATTTAAAAAAATTAATTCGAGATACAAAGTAAGGAGATTTATGAAGAAAATAAAAACACAATTAGAAGATTGTTATTTAATAGAACCAGATAAATATGGAGATGAAAGAGGTTATTTTACAGAGTTTTATAACGCAAGATCTTTTGAAGAATTAGGACTAGATTCCATTTTCAAAGGTGCGGTTCAAGGAAACCGTTCTTTTAGTAAAAAAGGAACATTAAGAGGAATGCATTATCAATTAGGAGAATCTGCTCAAGCAAAATTAGTTGAATGTTTAAAAGGTGCTGTTTTAGATGTTGTTGTGGACTTAAGAAAATCATCTAAAACTTATAAAAAATGGATCAGTGTTGTTTTAACAGAAGAGAATGAACAGAAACTTCTTGTTCCAAAAGGTTTTGCTCATGGCTTTTTAACTCTTAAAGATGATACGCTATTTCAGTATTTGGTGGATTCCTTTTATGATCCTAAAAGCGAAGATGGATTTGCTTATGATGATGAGGAGATAGGAATTATATGGCCGCTTGAAGAATATGGAATAGAAAAACCTATCTTATCAGATAAAGATAAAAATCGGAAAAAATTCTCACAAAGTGAGTGTGATTTTTAGTGAAGTATTTGATTACAGGAGCAAGTGGGCAGTTAGGCTATGATGTTGTAAAGGAGTTAGGAAATAGAGGAATTTCTTCTTATTTAGCTCCGACTTCTAAACAGATGGATATTCGAAATAAAGAGCAAGTTTGTCAAATTATTCAAAACTATCAACCAGATGTTATTATTCATTGTGCAGCATATACTTTAGTTGATAAAGCAGAAGATGAGCGTGAGAAAGCAATGGAAATAAACAAAGAAGCGACAGAAAATATTGTCTTTAATGCTTCGAAAGTTTCCGCTAAAGTCATTTATGTTTCAACAGATTACGTTTTTAACGGTGAAAAAGAGGGCACTTATCAAGAAGAAGATCAGCCAGATCCTAGAAGTGTTTATGGAAAAAGTAAATATCTTGGTGAAGAAGAAGCAAGAAAGTATGAGAAGCATTTTATTGTAAGAACATCATGGGTATTTGGTATCCATGGGAATAATTTTATCAAGACAATGCTTCGATTAAGCGAAAACCATCAAACATTGAATGTCGTATCCGATCAGATTGGATCTCCTACTTATACTGTTGATTTAGCACGATTTTTAATTGATCTTGCCCAATCAGATAAATATGGAACTT
>CANQHD010000057.1 GCA_947623625.1 uncultured Bacilli bacterium | reverse complement strand
TCTATCGTTGGTCCAAAAGAAGCTCAAGGTCCACTTAGTAAATATTTTGATATGCTCTTAGAAGATGAATTCTGGGGCGAAAAGACGTGGGAAAAGGCTGAAAGTAAAATTATAAAAGAAGCAGTAAATATGGTTATAACTAAATCTGGACTTCCTGCTGAAAGTATTGATTATTGCTTTGCAGGAGATCTACTTAACCAATGTATTTCTTCAAGCTTTGGTCTTCGTGAACTAAACATCCCATACTTTGGAATATTCGGGGCATGCTCTACTTTTGTTGAGGGAATGATACTTAGTAGTATTTTAGCTGAAGGAAAAGCTGCAAGCAATGTGCTTTTTGCTGCTTCTAGCCACTTTTGTAGTGCTGAAAAACAATTTAGATTTCCTCTTGAACTTGGAAATCAAAGGCCTCCAACTTCTCAGTGGACAGTTACTGGTGCAGGTAGTGCAATTATTTCTGCTACAGGTTCTGGCCCTTATGTGACTTATGCAACACCTGGTAAAATTGTCGACAAAGGTATAAAAGATGCAAATAATATGGGTGCTGCAATGGCAACCGCTGCAGTTGATACAATTCTTACTCATTTTAAAGATACAGGAAGAAGTCCAAGCTACTATGATGCAATTATTAGTGGTGATTTAGGACACATTGGTAAAGAAATAGTAATCGAAATGTTACAAACCTATGGATATAATGTTAAATCAAATTACGATGACTGCGGTGTTTTAATTTTTGATAAAGAGAAACAAGACACTCACTCTGGCGGAAGTGGTTGTGCATGTTGTGGAACAGTTTTTTCTGGATATTTATTTAACCAAATGAAAGAAAAGAAATACAAAAAGATACTTCTTATTGCAACAGGAGCGCTTACAAATGCTACTACTTCTCAGCAAGGAGAATCTATCCCTGGTATTGCACATGCGGCTGCAATCGAGATTTAGGAGGTGCATCTATATGAATGAATTTTTTAGTAGTTTAAATATTATGGACTATGTATGGTGCTTTCTTGTTGGTGGCATTATATGTATAATTGGACAAATTTTAATTGACAAAACAAAAATAACATCTGCAAGAATTCTTGTACTTTTTGTAACAGTTGGTGCCATTTTAGGAGGACTTGGAATATATCAATATTTAGTTGATTTTGCAGGTGCAGGTGCAACTGTTCCTATTACGGGCTTTGGATATAACCTAGCAAAAGGCGCAATAAAAGGAGTTAGCGAATCAGGTTTACTTGGTGCATTTACAGGTGGAATAAAATCTGCTGCTGGTGGAATTGCTGCTGCTGTATTCTTTGGATACCTCGCATCACTTATTGCAAAACCAAAAATGAAAAAGCAATAGTCAAGAATAAATTTAAGCATAAAACAAGAGTGATTGTAAAAAGCAACCACTCTTGTTTTTGTACAATGTTAAAAATCAAATTTGATATTTTGCTAAAACAAACTATTCAATATCATGCCTTGCTAAAATCTCAGCCGGCTTTTTTCTTAAGACCTTATATAATGGAAGTAAGCCTACAACTATGTTAAATAAGTATATAAGTAAAATACTTATTCCTACAGTTTCAAAATTAATAATAAACATTCCACCAACATAAGGAATTCTTGCAAATCCATAAAGAATATATGTCATAAGCATTAGTCCTGGCATTCCTGCAATAGTTGTTATAGCAAGTATTTCTCCCAAAAACATTCTATATATATCTGCTTTTTTAGCACCAATAGCTCTTAATACGCCAACCTCTTTTATTCTAGATAAGAAAGATGACCTTTCCATTAAGTATATCTCAATTAAAGAAATAACAAGTATCACTCCTGCAAAGATTACACCACTTCTAATACTATCTTGCTTTTCTTTAATATATTCTCCTCTCGCTTTTTCATAAGTGTCTTCAAGATTTATGTTAAACTCGTTTCTAAATTTATTCAAAACTGCTTCTTTGTCGTTTGGATACACCATGATTCCAGTATTATTGCTAATTTGATTATATTTTACGGTATTATTGTTCACTAAATAATCTTGCCTGTCCGTCATGCTATCATAATATCCAACCACTTTAAGGTTTACTCCATTTATTTTTTCTTCAATAGTTTTATTCAATTTCATTTGGCTTGCATTTAAGCTGTTTACTATAACTTCATAATCATTTTCTGGCATCCTACCTTTTGTTAAAGTTATATCATTTAAAAATAAAGTATAATCTGCAACTTTCGCCTGTCCTTGAGTATCCGAATCAGTCATATATCCACCTGCATCGTACCAAATTGTAAGTGAATCTTGCGCTTCATTTAATAAATTTACAAATATATTTTTATTCGCATAAATAGATGGACTTTTCCTATCTATGATTCCAACGATAGTAAGCTTATCAATACTTCCACACGATACCTCTCTATTTAGTAATTCCTCTGCTGAATTTATACCTTTTTGTGGTAGCGAGTTGTAAGAGCCATAGGCCATATTGTCATATATCATTTTATCTATTACTATTTCTCTCTCATTTTGTGGAATTCTTCCACTTACAATATCATTGTTTGATATAATATCTAAACTTGTTAACTTACCAGATAATATAGTCTGTGGAGCATTTTGTTGTAATTGATAATAATCTTTAATTTGCATGTTTAAATTTATATCTCCATTACCTGGTATTATATAATCAATACCTTCTAACTTTTCATATTCTAAAAACTTTTCTACACTCACCTTTTCTTGCTCAGCTTGCAAATAATTCTTGTCAGCTGTTATAAATTCTGTTTCATCTATATTAAGCGTTCCTGCAATATTTGCGATAGCATACATGATAAACATAGAAGATGCAAAAAAGCCAAGCAGTAATATCTTTTTAAGTATCGAAAAGTTTGCAATTTTCTTAAAGCCCATATAGCAAGATTTAAGGAAACCATTTATAGAACTATATTTTATTTTAAATTTTTTGTCTATAATACTATCTAAGTTGTATGAATATTCTTCGTAAGTCGTTTTATCTATTGTTTTATAATGTTCATTTACAAACTCAACAGAAGAACTTTCATCAACTACTTGAACTCTATGTTTTGGTGCCTTAATATAGATATTATTATTCTTTAAGACAACTTCCATTTCTATTTTTTCATTGCTATTTGAATATGTATTTATATTTACATTATTTTTATTAAAATTTTCTATGTTTTCAAAATCTTTTAAATATATTTTGTTTTCTAGCCTATAATCTAATGAATTATTTGCATCATTTTTATAATCATTTGTAATTTTGCCGGTCTTTTAGTTCAATAATTCGTGAGGCAAAGAACTTTGCAAGTTCAGTCTCATGTGTTACAAGTATTACTAATCTGTCTTTTGAAATTGCCTTAATAATATTCATTATCTCCAAAGAATTCTTACTATCTAGATTTCCGAGTTGGTTCATCTGCAATTACAATATTGGGATTTTTAACAATAGCTCTCGCTATCGCAACCCTTTGTCTCTCTCCTCCAGATAGCATTTTAGCTGGTCTATTCCTATATCTGTACATTCCGTACACATTCTAAGACATAATTTACCCTTTTCTTAGTTTCTTCTTTATCTTTTAAACCTATCATCTTTAGAGCGACTTCAACATTTTCATAAACAGTCAAATTATCTATTAATTTATAGTCTTGAAATATGTAACCAATATTCAAGTTTCTTATTTTATCAACAGTATAAGCGCTCCTATTAGTTATTTGCTTGCCGTTTATATAAATTTTGCCTTTATTTACTTTATCTAGTCCACCTATTGCATTTAAAAGTGTAGTTTTACCACTACCAGAAATACCAAGAAGTGCAACTAATCCAGTATTATCAAATTCAAGGGAAGTATTGTTTATAATATGTATTTCATTTCTTTTATGTCTGTTGAAATACTTATTTACATTTACTAAACTTATCATAGTCACACCTCCTCATTGTAAGTGCTAATTGCAGATTTTTTGAATACTTTTCTTGCGAATCTTCTTGAAATTAGCCTTGACATCCAAACTAATATTACATAAACTAGCACATATTCAGAGAAGCCTATAAATGAGGTAAGGTTTGCTATATAGCTCCATTTTAAAATATTTGCATTAACTAGATATATGATTAATATAACCGTAAAATATGCAATATTAGAGTTTACAAATAACTCTATATCTAATATTCTTTTTACTGACTTAAATGTTGCACCAAGCATTCTAAGTGTTGTATAGTAAACATTTCTTGATTTTAGTATTATCTTAATTATTAAATATGAAATAAAGAATAATACAATTATTAATAAAAATGTAACAATAAGTTTTACAATTTTCATTACCTGTTTATATGCTGCATTATCCTGTACTGCAAAATCGGTTATTTTCTTTGGCGATATACCAATGTCTTTGAGATTCGCACAAGTCTCATCTATATCTTCTACATCTTTTACATATACCGAAGATTGGTATGGCGCCTTATCATATAAAGAATTATAGTCTTCTTCATTTATGCAAATTATGCTATTATTAAATTCTTCTATTCCTGTCACCTTTGTGAAATTTTTCTTTGTATATGTTCCCGATATCTTTAAATCCAATTTATCTTCATAAAATATATTATCTACACATATACTTATAGGTTGGTTATTTATTTTGCCCTTGCTTAGCTGATATTTTAAATCATCATTTACTATTGCTTTTCCTTTTTCTACATTTTTATTTGGGACAACAGAAAAAGTATTTATATTCGTATATTTGTCATTAAATAGATATCTTATTGTGCTAAAGTTTCTATTTACTGATAAATTTAACTTATCTATTAATTCTTGGCCTCCGTATATATCATATATATAGTTATCGTCGTCATCATTATACTTAATTCCAACAACAGATGCCTTTGCAACTTCATTATATGAATTTGTTGTACTTATACTAAAATTATTATTTATTAATTGGTCTAGTTTATTTGTAATGTTATAGTGTTCTTTGCTACAAGTTACCACTACTTCGTTTTCATTTTCAGGCATTCTTCCTAAATCAAGTGTTCCATCAAACTTATCTATATCATGAATTATACCTGAAAAAGTAATTGAACTAAATGGATCATTTATATTCCCTATTTTATAAAATATTACATCTTTGTCTACAAGATAATCATTTTTTACAATATAATCTACGTTTGATATTGCCTTTATTTTCTCATAATCTTCGTCAGAAAAAGTACTTTTATCTTGCTTTTTAATAAGCACACGATTTGGAGAAAAATCATTGAAATAATAGCTATAATTTTCCTGAGATAGCTCATACTCCAAAGACTTAAAACTTGCATACTCCACTAGCACAGATATTGTGATAAACAAAAAGACAGCAAAAAGTAAAGTAAATTTTGTAAATACATTAAAGGTATTTCTAAAGCCTAATCTATATTTATTAAATAAACTTATTTTGCTGTATTTGCTTGTTTCTACTTGTATATCTTTATCTACTTTCTTTACTTCTGTATTTTCTATCACTTTTCCATCATGCATCTTTATAATTCTTGTTGCATATTGCTCCATTTGTTCAATGTTATGTGTTACAATTATTACGAGCTTGTTTTTTGAAACTTTTTTTAGTATTTCAATAGCCTCTTTTGCAGATTCTACATCAAGGTTTCCGAGTAGGTTCATCTGCAACAATTATTGGTGTTTCTTTTACCATTGCTCTAGCTATTGCAACTCTTTGCTTTTGTCCGCCTGATAGTTTAGCGACTTTTGTGTTTTTAAATTTTGTAAGACCAACTTGGTCTATCATATCTAATACTTTTTTCTTAACATCTTTTTTCTTATATCCATTCAAAAGTAGTATAAGCTCTACATTTTGATACACAGTATAACTATTTACTAGATTAAAATTTTGGAAGATATTTGCAATGTATTTTCTTCTGTACTCTTCAAAATCTTTCTCAGTATAATGGCTAGTTTCCTTGCCATTTATGTACATTTCTCCTTCTTCATAGCTATCTAGTCCTGATATTACATTTAAGAGTGTAGACTTA
>CANQHD010000056.1 GCA_947623625.1 uncultured Bacilli bacterium | reverse complement strand
CTTTCACCAACTAGATATATGCCATGCACGGCACACCTTTAAAAGTGATAAAATTTTCTTTTATCACTTCATGATGTTTAAGAATTAGGCTTTTTCTTTGTATTTTTACCAAACCTTCGATCTCGATTTTGAAAGGCTAAAATTGCCTCATCAAAATCTTTGCCTTTAAAGTCTGGAAAATACGTTGTTGGGAAATAAAACTCTGCATAAGCTGCTTGATAAATCATAAAATTACTGATACGCATTTCTCCACTTGTACGAATTACAAAGTCAAGTGGTGGTAATTTTTGATATAAATTATCCTCAATGACTTTATCATCAATCTCTTCTAGTTTAAGAGTTCCATCCAACACTTTTTGAACAACTTTCTTTGTCATATCCACAATTTCATAGCGACCACCATAATTTAGACAGATATTTAAAATTCCATTTTCTCCATCCTTTGTTGTGGCTGCTAAATCTTCCATGGCATTCCAAACCGTATCAGATAAAGGCTCATGTCGACCAGAGAAGACAACTTTAACACCCAAGTCTTTTAATGATTTTAACTCTTTTTTAAATAAAGTTACAAAAAGATTCATTAAAAAATCGACTTCTTTTTTGTCCCTTCCAAAATTTTCTGTTGAGAAAGCATATAAAGAAACATATTGAATTCCTTGATCATAAATATAATGTAGTAATTCTTTTAACGTTGTAGCACCTACTTGATGACCAAAACTGCGTGGTTTTCCTCTTTCTTCTGCCCATCTGCCGTTTCCATCCATAATGATTCCTACATGCTTTGGCATGTTTTCTGTTTTTTTCATAAATACTCCTTCAATGCCCTTAGTATATCATAAGTTTAGATTAAAAGCATTTTTTTTACTCTTGTTTGGATAAATTTTCATAAAATTGAAAGCGTTCTTTGGCATTTTTTTCATTTTCACTTAATAGACGTTCTTTCTCATCACTTGCGACTTGTTCAAGTATCTTATAGCGATCTTCACCCATTAGAAAATCTTGATAATTTGTAAAATCAACTTGACTATCTAAAGTCATTTTTTTGGTCTCTGGATGGTATCTAAAAATTGGGAAATATCCACAAGAAGTGGCTTCTTTCTCCTCACGAATAGAGTTCGACATTCCTTTTAATATTCCTTGAGCGATACAAGGAGAATATGCGATGATAAGACTGGGTCCTTGATAGCTTTCTGCTTCAAGGAAGGCTTTAATTACAGCTTGAGGATTTGCCCCAAGTGAGACACAAGCGACATAAACATTAGGGTACGTAAGCGCAATTTTTGCTAAGTCTTTCTTGGCTGTTCTTTTACCACAAGATGAGAACTTTGAAACAGAACCGATTTTACTGGATTTACTTGTCTGTCCACCTGTGTTGGAATAGACTTCTGTATCAAGAACTAAAATATTGACATTTTCTCCACTTGCTAAGACATGATCAATTCCATTATACCCAATATCATATGCCCAGCCATCTCCTCCAATCATCCAAGTAGATTGAGGAAGAAGAAAAGAGGAATACATCTTAAGTTCTTCAATAGGTGTATGTTTTATCACTTTCTTAAGAGCTTTCGCACTCTCTTCTGTAATTTCGTTTAAGTAAGCTTCATAAATAGGAAGTTCTTCTTTAGAGATTTTTTCCTTATTTTTCGCAATCAAATCACAGATTGCTTCTTTTCGATATTGATCCGCTATATGCATCCCAAAACCATATTCAGCATTATCTTCAAATAAAGAATTTGCCCAAGCTACTGTATAAGGTGTGGATGGCGCACTTGCTCCATAAATAGATGAACAACCTGTTGCATTGGCAATAACAAGGCAATCTTGAAAGAGCTGTGTCAAAAGTTTGAGATAAGGTGTTTCTCCGCAGCCAGCACAAGCACCTGGGAACTCAAATCTTGGGCGTCTAAACTGACTTCCCTTTACTGTATTGATTGGCATGACATCTTTATAAGAGACTTGATTGAATAAATAATATGCGCTCTCTTCTAATTTTAACTCATGCGCCTTTTCTCTTGGAATCATCTCAAGAGCTTTCGCCCCCTTTTTTCCAGGACAAATATTGGCACATAATTGGCATCCCGTACAATCTTTAATAGAAACACCAATGGTAAACTTTAAATTTTGATCTTTTATTTTCGCATCCATTAAATTATCTTTAACAACACTAGGTGCTTTTTCTTCTTCGCTTTGATTGAGTAAAAATGGGCGAATGACAGCATGAGGACAAACAAAGGAACATAAATTACATGAAATACAGTTTTCTTTATGATAACATGGGACAAGTTCCGCAATATCTCGTTTTTCAAGTCTTGAAAGACCTCCCTTTAATGTTCCATCTGCCAAAGAGACAAATTGGGATGTAGAGAGTTCTTCTCCTTCTCGTGTATCTATCTTTTCAAAGAAATTTTTCTCTTTTTCATCGGACGGCGTCACTTGCATTCCATCAAAAGCAAATTCTCTTGCTTGATCCATCGCTTCTTCAATAGCTTGAATATTTTTCTTTGCAAGATCTCCTCCTTTTTTCTCAAAACGAACTTCAAGACTTTCTTTTACTTTTGAAATTGCATAATCTTTATCGACGATATGCCCATATTTAAACAAAATACATTCCATAATCGCACTGATTTTACCAGGAATATGATTTTTTCTTGCAATCTTAGAAGCATCGATGACAATAAAACGTATCGAACGCTCTTGAATGAGTTTTTGATCATGTTCCGTTAAGCTTTCAAAAACTTCTTGACGGTCCTTAGAACTATTCAATATAAAAATTCCATTTTCTGAAAGAGCATCCATCATTTTTAAGCGTTTCAAATAAGACTCTTTTGTACACATGACGATACTTGCCCTTTCAACATAATAGCTTGAATGAATGGGCTCTTTTGAGAAGCGAAGATGACTAATTGTTACTCCACCAGACTTCTTAGAGTCATACTGAAAGTATCCTTGAACATAAGCACTTGTTGCATTTCCTGTGATTTTCATGATGTCTTTACAAGCACTCACCATTCCATCACTTCCATAACCGTAAACTAAAAATCCGACATCGTGCGTTGGAAGATGAAAATTTTTGTCATACGAAATACTTAAATGTGTTAGATCATCTTCAATTCCTACTGTAAAATTGTGATGAGGCCTTTGATCGAGAAAGTCATAAACACCTCGAATCATTGCAGGAGTTGTATTTTTACTAGATAGACCATAGCGTCCACCATAAACTTCAATGGGTTTTTTAAGACTTTGAATCGCAACAGCAACATCTAAATAAAGAGGTTCTCCTAAAGAGCCAGCTTCTTTGGTTCGATCTAAGACTGCAATTTTTTGCACAGTCTTTGGAATGGCTTTCAACAAATGTTTATAGGAAAAAGGTCGATAAAGGTGCACTTGAACAAACCCCACTTTCTCTCCTTTTTCTACTAAATAATCAACGGTCTCTTTTAGGGTTTCACAAACACTTCCCATTGCAATGATAACCTTCGTTGCTTGACGATCACCATAATAATTAAAAAGAGAATAATTGCGTCCAGTGATTTCATTGATCTTATCCATATACTTTTCAACAATATCTGGAATTTTTTCATAATAAGTATTTCTTACTTCAGTATTTTGAAAGTATATATCATCATTTTGACTCGTACCACGAGTTACTTTATTTTCTCTTGATAATGCTTTTTGTCGGAATTTTTTTAAAGCTTCTTGATCCAGTAAGGAATCGAGTTTTTTTACATCTAAAACATCAATCTTTTGAAGTTCATGACTGGTTCTAAAGCCATCAAAGAAATGAAGAAAAGGAACGCTGGATTGAATCGCTGCAAGATGGGCTACTGCAGTTAAGTCCATTACTTCTTGAACGGATGAAGTAGAAAGCATTGAAACTCCTGTACTTCTTGCAGCATAAATATCTTGATGATCTCCAAAAATAGATAGCGCATGTGTAGAAAGACTTCTTGCTGCTACATGAATAACACCCGGAAGCAGTTCCCCTGCCATTTTATAAAGATTTGGAATCATCAAAAGAAGACCTTGACTCGCTGTATAAGTTGTCGTTAAACATCCTGCTTGCAAACTTCCGTGAACCATCCCTGCTGCTCCTGCTTCGCTTTCCATCTCAACAATTTTTACAGGACGATTAAACATATTGGTCCGTCCCACACTTGAAGATTTTTCTGTAAACTCTGCCATCGGACTTGCTGGTGTGATTGGATATATTCCAGCAACCTCTGTAAAATGATAAGCAATATGACTACATGCTTCATTTCCATCCATAATCTTTTTCATTTTCTTCACCTCAAAATTTCTACTTTTATTATATAATATTTTTTTTCTTTCCAAAATAAAATTCAATTTTTCGCAACAATTTTTGTCAACTTTAAAAGAAAAAAGGATAGTTTTGAAGCCAATCCTTTTTTCTTATCCTATTTTTTATTCTTTAGCACTGTTATCCACAACTATCCAAGCATTGGATACTGTTCTTCCACCATATTCTCCACCGGCACTTGGTCGATTGTATAGTTTTCCATTCACAGCCATTGTACTAGAGGCACCTCCATCAAGATTGGCTGCATTAAATGCCTTGTAGCGTAGTAAAATATTTTGAACATCTTTCATACTTGCTCCAATACTATATCCAGGTTGTCTTCCTTCAATGACTAAGAATAAAACAATACCATCTTGTCTTTGGGCAATAACAGTTCTGTCTGCTGTTCCCCAGCCTCCATCACCATAGATTTGTGAGACTTTTCCATTGACAATCAAGAAAGGACCAAATTCAACAGCATCCCACATTCCATTTTGAATAGCGACTTGAGGATTATCGTGTGTTAAATACATTTTATGATCTTTTGTAAAGCCAATTAAGCCACCATCTCCACCAGGGTGTTGATAGATGAGTTGTCCATCTTTAATAATAGCACCATATGGTGTTGAGCCATTGCCCCAGCCATCTAAGTCTTCAAATCCGCCTCCGTTAATACCAACGAGTCCATTGTTATTTTGACACATTTTTACTACACTTTGACCATATTTTCCAAGTTTTTCAGGAACGACCAGTTCCACGTTTTTAGGATCATAAATAACCGTTATATATCCTTTAAACTTTGGTTCTTCAATTCGAATGATTTTATAAATATCATTGTCCTCATCTCTTGTAAAGATTTGCTCTTCATATTCTGAAGAGTAATGACTTTTCTCTGCTGTATTTCCAATGACAATCGCATCAAAATCCATCTGTTCATTATTTTCAACAATATAGTTTTCACTCATGACTTTGTGAACTTCGCTTTCACTATAGAGTGTATAAGCAAGATATTGATGATGCATCGTCGTCATCGCAGTTGGTATCCAAAATGTTTTAAAATCTTTATTCAAATAGATAATTCCTAAACATAGTAAAACGAAAGTATCCAGCATACAAACACTAATAGTTACCTTTGAAGGTCGAAATTTTGCATGCTGTTTTTGACGCTCTTTCTTTTGCTTCTTTCCTTCTTTTTTCACTTTATCACTCCACCTTCCAAGGATTTTCTTTTGTTCCATCACCTTGCTTTAAAATATCTTTTTTAATCGCAACTGTTAAGACAAGGTGCTTTGCTGTTTTAATATTTCCTTCTTTTAAAAGTCCTGTTTGATCGTGAATATAGCCCGAATCTCCAACAGAAGAAGTTGTATTAGACAAATAATAGTCTGTCAGTTCATGATTGAATTTTAAATCTGCAATAGATAAAAGTCCCATTTTGACATGTGTTGAGTCATTATACTGATTTAAGTAAGTAAATCCTTGTTCTTGACTAATTTCTCCTGTATAAACAGGGAACTCTTCTAAAAGGGTCTGATAAGGAAGCCGATATAGATAGGTATTATTGAGGACATAGGCAATATTTCCTCTTGTATTGGGGTCATACTTCGTTGTGGATTTATCATAGCTTAAAACGACCTCTTCATTATTTATTTTTAGGTATCCATCTAGTGATAAGTAGTAGAGTTGCTCATCTTCTTTATAAATACGATAAGTATCTGATCCTAATAGAACATAG
>CANQHD010000055.1 GCA_947623625.1 uncultured Bacilli bacterium | reverse complement strand
ACTTGAGAGATTAAATAAAATTGCTATTTCTCAAATAAAGATACTGTCAGAAAATAATACTAAATATTTAAATAATAATGAAAAAAATATATAAGTGATAAACATGTCATTTGATAGACGTTATTGGTCATACTGCAGCAGAAATTATATATGAAAGAGTAGATTCTAATAAAGAACTCGGACTTACAAATTGGAAACATTCTCCAAATGGTAAAATTATGAAATATGATATAGGTATTGCTAAAAATTATTTAAATAATAAAGAAATTAAAAAATTAGAAAGTTTGCCAACATTATTTTTAGACTATGCTGAAGATATGGCAAATGAGCATAACTTCAATGACAATGCAAAAATGGATTGATGCAACGGATGATTTACTTAAATTTCGAAAAAAAGAAATTTATTAAACGCTGGATGAATTATATCAAAGATATTTAGAAGAAAATAAAAAATAGTTTTGACAAAAAGATAGTTTCCTAATAATAGTTTATCAAATTGAATAAAATAAAAAAGAGGAACATTTAAGAACAAGTGAATGTTGCCTCTCAAAATTTAGACTTAACATTCAATCAATGCTGATTGAGTCTTATAATTTTATTACTATTACCAATAAAGCAAGGACCTTTACAATAAAAGTTCTTTTCTTCTTGCATTCATCAATAAAATATTTTGTTAAATAAAGTCACTGTAAAGAGAAAAGGTGAAAAGTTAAATTTTAGAAAATAGAGCTATAATATTAATTTCCTTATTATATATATTTTTTTTTAATGTTTCTTTAATATTTAGTTATTATTATTTTTTATGATTCCTATTTTTTGAATTGTTACATAAATGTTTCTAGGAAAAGCAAAAAAATAGGGGATTTAAAAAAACATAATGTTGGAGGATCAAAATGAAAAAACAAAAAATAATTGTAATTTTAAAAGTGTCCAGCAAAAATGAATAAGTATAGGTATATAGAGTGTTGAAATATGATTTAAATGATTTCTGGTTTAAATCGTAAAAATATTATATAATATAAGAAAATTGGAAGTGGTAAAATGAGAATTTTAGTTGTAGAAGACGAAGAAGCAATTGCTGATATTATTGCTACAAAACTGCGTCATGAAAAATATGAGGTCGATATAAGTTTAGATGGTGAAGATGGACTATATAATGCCATCTCTAATATCTATGATTTAATCATTTTTGATATTATGCTTCCTAAAATGAATGGAATAGAGATATTAAAAGAACTCAAAGAAAATAATATAAATGCTAAAGTAATTATGCTTACTGCCAAATCTGGATTAGATGATAAATTATCCTGTTTTGATACAGGAGCAAATGATTATGTAACCAAACCTTTTCATATTGAAGAACTCATTGCTAGAGTCAATGTTCAATTAAGATCTAAAGGAAATAATAACGTGAAAGATAGATTAGAATATAGTGATTTATCATTAAATATTCGAACTTCTACTCTTACTTGTCTAGAGACAAATGAGTCCATCAATATTCCTTATAGAGAGTTTCTACTCCTTGAATATTTTATGAATAATCGTGAGCAAATCATATCCAAAGAACAAATTTATGATAAAGTTTGGGGGATAGAAAGTGATTATGAATCCAATAATTTAGAGGCATATTTATCGTTTTTAAGAAAGAAGTTAAAAGTAATTGGTTCCAAAGTAAATATCAAAGCTGTTCGAAACCTAGGTTATAAAATGGAGGGATAAAGGGATATGGAAAATTTAAGGAAAAAAACATTTTTTACAATCTTTATAATTATCTCTTTATTTGCTATTTTTTTCGCTACTTTCTTTAATGTTCAAACTTATCATAGAGAATATATTGGGATATTAAATAATTTAACAAGAATGAAAAATTTGACTTTGGGAAAACCGAATTTTCCTGATAAAGGCCCCATCAATGATGATAGACTTCGTAATCGAAAAGTTATGGATTATGAAGTTTATACATTTATTTTGGATGAAAATAACAATATAATGGATAAAATAAGTCATAGTGATAATAGCATCAGTAAAAAAATAATGACTCAGGTACAAAATATTATTGAAAAAACAAGTTCCAGCCATATAAAGATAGGTTGCCTATATCTAAGAAATTATGCTTATAACTTTGAGCCAGGAAAATACTTAACGATTATAGATACAGCCAATACTAAAAGTACGCTACTGACAAATTTACTTCTTTCCTTTCTTTTAATTTTAATTGGAGAAATATTTATTTATATCATTTCTAAAAAAATAACAGAATGGATTACAAAACCAGTAGAGATGAGTTTTAGTAGAGAAAAAGAATTTGTTGCGAATGCTTCTCATGAGTTAAAAACACCGCTTGCTGTTATTATGGCAAGTATCGATTGCTTGGATGCGAATAAGAAAAATGAAAAATGGATTAACAATTTGAAAAGTGAATCTGACAGAATGAACAATTTGATAACAAAATTACTTGATTTATCTAAATCAGAATATTTAAAATCAGAAAATTTTAGTAAGAACAATCTTTCTATGATTGTAGAAAAAAGAGCATTAACATTTGAGAGTTTAGCCTATGAAAAAAATATCACTATAGATACGAATATCACCGAAAAAATAAATTTTCTTTGTCATAAAGAAAGTATGGATGAACTGGTTTCTATTTTAGTAGATAATGCGATTAGCCATGGCATCGAAAACAGTAAAATTGAGGTGGATTTATCTAGTAATAAAAATGAAATAACTTTAAAAGTAATCAATAAGGGAGATCCTATTCCCCTAGAAGAGTGTGAAAAAATATTTGAAAGATTTTATCGAAATGATAAAAGTCATAATCGTAAAAGTGGAAGATATGGATTAGGGCTATCGATTGCTAAAAATATTGTATTCGCTCATCATGGTAATATTAGGGCTTATTCAAAAGATGGCTATACTACCTTTGAGGTTCAATTTAAAACAAATGAGCATTACGAAAAAAAGTAATGTTCTTTTTAATGTTTCTTTAATATTCATATATTATGATTGCTTCATAAGAAAGGTGATATGGGAAGAAAAAGTATTAGAAACAAAAAGATTTATTCTTGCTAATAATTAGATAGGTTTAAAAAGAGGTGGTAATAAATGTCTAAAAACTTAGAAGAACAAGAAGAACAAACGGAAAATAAGGAGACTTTAGAGAAGAATAAAAAAGAAAGAAAGCCGAAAAGCAGTCAAAAAAAATTCAATTTTATATGTATATTTGTTTTAATTATTGTTTTTTCATCTGTTTTCTTTTTTAAGATATTTTATCCAAAAATAAACGCTTATTTAGAGAATCAGACAAAGGAAAATATTGAATTAAAATATACGGAAACCAATTATACCAAAAATGATGGTATCTATATTACGGATGTTTCTCAAGTTGTAGAAAATGTAATGCCCTCAATTGTTGCAATTACGAGTAAAACTTTAATTTCATCTGGAAGATTTGGACCCAGCTTTTTTGGAGAAGAACAATATTCAGAAGGTGCAGGTTCTGGAATTATTATTAGTAAATCAGATGAAAATCTTATGATCTTAACGAATAATCATGTGGTTGAAGGCGCGAATGAATTATCCGTTCAATTTATAAGCGAAAAAAGTTTTGATGCTAAAATTGTTGGTACTTCTGAAAGAAAAGATATAGCTGTTATATCTGTATCATTAGATGATATTGATAGTGAAACATTAGGTGAAATAAAAATAGCGACTTTGGGTGATTCTGATGCATTGAAAGTAGGGAATGGTATTATTGCTATTGGGAATGCTTTAGGTTATGGACAGTCAGTTACAACAGGAGTAGTAAGTGCTTTAAATAGAGAGGTTTCAATAGATAATTATACCAATAAAATGATTCAATTGGATGCTGCAATCAATGGTGGAAATAGTGGAGGAGCTCTATTAAATAGTAATGGTGAAGTCGTTGGTATCAACTCTGCTAAATACTCATCTAGTGGAACAGATTCTTCTGCTAGTATAGAAGGAATGGGGTTTGCGATTCCAATATCCGATGTGAGTGATCTTATAAAAACTCTTATGAATGGAGAAAATGATGAAGGTGTAACATTGGGTGTAGAAGGCTATATCATCAATAATAGTAATAGTCGCTATTATAATATGCCAACTGGATTTTATATTTCTAAAATCACATCTGGAAGTAGTGCAGATAAATCAGAATTAGAAATAGGTAATATTATCACCAAAATAGAAGGCAATGAAGTTGCTAGTCTAAGTGACCTACAAGATGTTTTAAATAAATTAAATAAAGGAGATAAGGTGACCTTAACAATTTGTTATATAAATAATCGTGAATATAAAGAGAAAGAAATTACAGTTACCTTATCTTAAAAGCACTCCTTAACTTTAGTTAAAGAAAATGGATACTTCACCGTTTTCTTTTTTTAGAAAAATTTAAGTCTTTAATGTTTCTTTAATATTTACATCATAAAATAGCATTGTTTTAAAGGAGGAATGAGTATGTTTATACTAAAAAACGCATGGATTTCAATTAAAAGAAATAAAGGAAGGAATATTTTAATCGGAATTATTATTTTAATCATTGCTTGTGCTTGTACGATAACACTCGCCATTAAAAATACAGCAGTGGATTTGATAGATTCCTATAAAAGTGCTTATGAGAAAGAAGTAACCATTGGCTTTAACAGGGAAAACATGATGAAAGGCTTTGATCCATCCCAAGAAGAGGGAAGAGAAAGCGCAAGAGAGAAGTTTGATAATATTGCAAGTTATACGATTAGTGATGTTGAGTCTTTTGCAGACAGTGATTACATTGAAAGCTATTACTATACCTATGGTGTTGGATTGAATGGAAATAATATTGAAAAAGCTGAAATTGAATCCAATAGTGATATGCCAAATGGGTTCGGTCATGGAAAAGAAAATAATATGTCAGCTACAGATTTCACTTTAACAGGTTATAGTTCACAAGAGGCAATGAGTGAGTTTATTAGTGGTGCTTATACGATGAGTGAAATAACCGATAATGCTTGGGACATTGCTTTTAATGGCAATTATGTGTTTATCAATGAAGAGCTTGCAAGTTATAATAATTTAAAACTAAATGACAAAATAAAACTAGAAAGCGAAGATGGAAATGTTTATGAGTTTGAAATTATTGGTATTTTTAAAGAAAATGAAGAAGAGAATCAAGATGCAATGTCTATGTTTTCTCATTCTGTAAATACAATTATAACCAATAGTGATGCTGTTGTTAATCTTACAAATGAAAATGAAACCTTAAAAGCTTCCATCTATCCTACTTTTATTATTGATTCTTATGATCATGTAGAGAAACTTCAAGATGAATTTTATGAGAAAGGATTGGATGAAAACTTCATACTACAAACGAATGAAGAACTTGCCGAAAGTGGCGTTTCAAGTGTTCAAAATATTTCATCATTTTCAACAACTTTCTTAGTTATTACACTTATTATTGGTGGAATTGTCTTATTTGTAATTAATATGATCAATATTCGTGAAAGAAAATATGAAATTGGTGTTTTAAGAACGATTGGTGTTAGTAAATTAAAATTAACCATGCAATTTGTATCAGAGCTTGTTATCGTCTCAGTCGTTGCCCTGATGCTTGGTGCAGGAATTGGAGCCATCAGTTCTAAAGGAGTCAGTAATTCACTTCTTGCAAATGAAATAAATAATAGCCAAGAACAAGCTGAAGAAATCAATAAAAACTTTGGTGGAATGCCTAATCGCGGTGGTGCAAGAGGCGGCATGCATGGAAAAGGCATGCCTGTTGTAGAAGCATATAACTCTATTGATGCAGTAGTAGATATGAAAGTTTTACTAGAATTACTTGGTATTGGACTTTCCCTTGTATTAGTAAGCTCTATTGCTTCAATGGTTAGTATTCAAAGATTTTCACCACTTACAATATTGAAAGAGAGGTCTTAATAATGGCAAATAAGAAAAAGAATAACTATGTTTCAAAAGATAACCTTGGAAGAAACGTTTCCGAAAAAAAGATAAAGTCTAAAAATATGGAAGATAAAGAATTCAAAGAAAAACAAGAAGTTCAAGAGAAAAATACGTCTTCAAAAGACATTATTTTAAGTATTCAAAATGCGAGTTACAGATATAGTGATGCGGAAGAAGATGACTATGCTTTAAAAAATGTTAGTTTTGATTTTGAAAGTGGAAAGCTATATGCCATAAGAGGTCGAAGTGGAACAGGCAAGACAACGCTTTTATCCCTTATCAGTGGACTTGAAAAATGTACGGAAGGTGAAATTATATTTGATGGGAAAAGTTTAAAAGACATGAATTTAGATAAGTATCGAAAT
>CANQHD010000054.1 GCA_947623625.1 uncultured Bacilli bacterium | reverse complement strand
ATATAAAAAACAGATAAAAAATCTTGTATATTTCTATCTGCCTATCTTTGGTTCATACCCAAACTTTCGGAAGAACCAATTAAATTTTACTCATCTTCTTTTTTTTATTTTCGCCGACTTCTCCAATCTTGATTAAAATTAGAAAGGTAGGAAACTTCTTGTTTATAATCATCGCTTGTGAAAATAGTGTCTTGTAAACTAAGAGATCTTTCATCTCTTGCTAAAGGGTAACAATTTGTTTGGACGATAACAATATCTAATCCTAAATCTTTTGCACTTTCTATATCGTTTTCTGAGACAGTATCATAGCAATAAATAGCGATAGGGCGTGGAAGCGCTAAATTTTCATTTAGTTCATCCTGTTTTCTCTTATTCTTTTGTGCCACTATAATTTCGTTATAGGAATCACTTTTTTCAGTCAATTCAAAAGGTGTTAATAATTCAAAAACGCGAGTTGTTTCAGCTTCTTCACTTTCTCTATCATAGCGTGAAAAAGAGTCAACAGGGTATAAATGAACGATTTGATTAAGAGGAATGTTATCATATAATATATTATAATATTCCTTTGGATCTCTATAAGTATCCAGTTTATTATAGCCATCTAAAGAGTAGGAAGCACCATCTACAAAACTTTCTAAGTTTGTTTGGCTAAGAGGGGCATAATGTTTTGAAACTGCAAGAGACTTTACAAATGCGAAAAAAGGTTCTCCTGTTAAAGTATAGATGTTTACACCAGTTTTTTCAGTTAATGAAATATCCTGATAAGCTGGCAAAGTTTCTTTTGTTAGGATACAGTCCCCAATCATTTCATAAGCTTTATCTTTTGCTTCTCTAAATACATCGTAGAATTTTTCACTCTGTTTTTCTTCTTTTAATTGTTCATGTAATGAAACTTTTTCTTGATATGATAGTTGATCAAGAGATAGAATTTGATCATAGATTCTTAATGTTTCATCATCCAGTGTTCTACCTTCAGTTTTTTGAAATCGCACTAATTGTTTTAAGTCTAAAAGTACATTATAATATATATCTTCAAAATGATAATCAATAATCATATTTGATAATTGCAAATGACTTTCTTCTATAAAAAAGCTTCGAATTTCCTCTTCATTTTTTTCTTGAATCCATTGGAATAATCGCTCTTGATAATAATATATTTCTTTGCAGTCTTTTTCAAAATGAAGATGACTTTTTAAAACTTTTTCTAAATTTAAATCTGGATCCGTTAAATGAGCTAGGATATCGTGATAACAATCACTATAACGCTTCAGCATATTCTCATCCTTATTAAAAGATGCAATTTCTTGTTCATAGTAAGCTTTTCTTTCTTTTTCAATGGAAGATGTATCATTTTCTTTTTCTAACTCTTTGAGTAAAAAACGATAAGATTGCACATCCTCCATTTCAGTGAGTCTTTTAAGAAAACTTTTTTCTTCTAAGAGTAAATGTGGAATAGCGATTCTTTTTTTGAAGAAAGAAAATAACTGATTATTATTTAAAAAGTTAATAGAAGTCATTCGCAAATCATGTTGAAGAATATATTCACATGCTTTTTTCCGTGAGCGAATGAGTGCACTTTGAACAATTTCTATAGGAAAAGAAAAATTCATAAAAGCATTTACTTGAGCTTGTTCATTTACAGAAAATAAAAATTCTTTTATGGTAGAGTTGCTGACTTTATTTTCCAATAAATAATGAATAAAACTGTTGACACTTTTTTCACTTAAAGAAGAAAAATAATAAGTTAGTTTTTCAATATTATCTAAAATAATTTCATTAAATTCATTTTGTAAAAATAAAGTATCTACATAACTGTTTCCACTTGTTAAAATACCATTTAGCTTGTCAATTAAATAGGGTGTTTGTTTCAAAATGAGAATACCTGTGTCATCTAATAAAAGGGACATAATATCTGTCTCGCTTAATTGAGCAAGATGGATAAAGTCATATTTATTAGGAGAATCAATTATTTTCATTTTGATAATAGGATCTTTTAAAAGTTCTTTTTTTAGTTTTTCATCTCCATATAAAATACATGTTTTTATCTCGTCAAAAGAGCAATCATAGAATTGATCGACCATTTTTTTCACCTCTATTATAGATGATACCATTTTATTTTGTTTTTTCCAAAGAAAAAACCTTAAAAATAAGGTTTCGGTTATTTAATTTCGATTTGCTTTTTAGGTTGTTCTTTAGGTTCTTTTGGAACACTCACTTTTAAAACACCATCTTTAAATGAGGCTTCGATTTTATCTTCTTCGACTTCTCCGATATAGAATCTTCGTTGCATTTCTCCATAGAATCTTTCTTGACGAATAAATTCTTTATTTTTTTCTTCCTCATTTTGTTCTTTTTTTGCAGAGATAGTTAGGTAGCCATTATTACATTCTACAGAAATATCTTGTTTGTCAAAACCGGGTACATCTGCTTCAATGTGAACAAGACCATCCTTTTCATATACATCACACTTCATCATTGGAGTGTCTTTTGAATCAAAGAAATCATCAAAGAAACGATCCAAATAAATTTTTCTTGGTAACATATTGTTATCCCTTCCTTTCATTCTCAATATAGCACCATTATTAGCACTTGTCAATATAGTTTGCTAATTTTTTTCAAAAGAACAATCTTCAAAAATCGACCTTTTCCGTTTATAATAAATATAAAGGTACTTAAAGAATCATTTCTTTTTTATAGGTGCCTTCAAAATTCCTTTTGTGAAAGTAAAATTATTGAGAGACTAAATTAAAAATTGAATAGAAGATAAAGAACAATGAATAAAAAGAATAAGTTATCTTTATGATTAGATTATAAGAAGAATTAGACATACTGCTTATTTAAATTGAAAGAGAGGTGAAGTCGAGATTTGTCTACTCGACATTTTATGAAAATAGCTATTTTAGGTTGTGGAGCTTATGGTTTAGCTCTTGCAATGCAATTAAATGAAAAAAATGATGTTGTTATTTATACCAAATTTGAACAAGAAAAAGAAGAAGTTGAAAACTTAAATTATCGAGAAAATGTATTACCTGGTGTTCTTCTTCCACAACTTCAAGTAACACTTTCTTTAAAAGAGGCTTTAAAGGAGGCTGATTTTGTCTTTTTTGCTGTTCCTTTTTCTTATTTAGAAGAAACCCTATTAGAAGCACTTCCATATCTTTCAAAGGAAAGTGTGTTAGTCATTGCTGCTAAAGGAATTCGAAAAGAAGACGGGAAAACAGGACCAGAGATTTTTAAAGAACGAACCCATCATCCCTTTATGGTGATTTCAGGACCCACTTTTGCTATTGATTTAGCAAGAGGAGAAACTTTAAAAATCACTGTTGCAGCAGAAGATAAAACTTTGTTTGAAAAACTAAGAACTTGTTTTCCATCTCATATATTTTTAGAATATGAAGAAGATATAATTGGAATTTCTTATTGTGGTGCTATTAAAAATGTCTTTGCTATTTTAACAGGATATTTAGCAGGAGAAAATGCTTCCACATCAACACTTGCTGCAGTCTTATATAGTTCATTAAAACAAATAGAAAAGATACTTATAGCTACTTCTTGTCATTCAAAATCCATTTTAACAGCTGCAGGTGTTGGAGACTTTTATATGAGTGCTGAAAGTAAAAAAAGTAGAAACTATACTTTTGGATTACTGCTTGCCACAAAGACAAAAGAAGAAATAACAGCTTATTTAGAAAATACAACAGTAGAGGGAGTCAATACATTAAAATCTTGTCTTTCGCTTTGCCAAAAAATGAAAATTGAAATTCCTATCTTTTCTCTGTTAGAAGAAATCTTAAATGGAAAAAATTATTCAGCTTTAGAAATTTTAGAGGTTTTATCTGAATGAGTGTTTATCTAGAACCTATTTTAACAGCAGGAGCTTTATTTCCTCTTCTTGCATTTTTGATTACAATTCCATATTTAATATATGAATACAGAAAATATGGTTCTGTTCTTCTTATTAAGACAATTTTAATTTATAGCTTTATTCTTTATTTATTAATTAGTTATTTTCTTGTTATTTTACCACTACCACCTAGAAGTATTGTGTCTCATTATACGTCTCCTACCATGCAACTTCATCTAGGAAGATTTTTAGAAGATATTTTTGTCACAACACATGTTGTTTGGAATGATCCGAGTACCTATATTTCTTTTTTTAAAGAATCAACTGTCTATACAGTTCTTTTTAATCTTTTCTTAACAGTACCATTTGGTATTTTTCTTCGTTATTATGGAAAGAAAAAATGGTATCAAGTGATTTTATACAGTTTTTTATTAAGCCTATTTTTTGAATGGACTCAATTATCAGGACTTTATGGTATTTACCCTAGAAGCTACCGTTTATTTGATGTGGATGACTTGCTCATTAATACTTTGGGTGGGTTATTAGGATTTCTCGTGATGCCCTTATTTTCTAAAATTTTACCTGAGAGGGAAGAGTTAGAATTACAGTCTTTTGAAAAGGGGAAAAAAGTGACTTTTTTTAAAAGAGTTTTTGCGTATTTAATTGACTTCATATTTTTACTTTTTTCCACAATAATCTTTATGATTCTTTTTCCGAAGTTGGCAATGAATAATCATTTCTTTGAATATTATATAGTAAGTGCAATTCTCGTTTTTATTTTGATACCACTACTATTAGATGGAAGAACAATTGGAAAATGTATCTTGAGGATTCATCTAGTCAGTTTAAATAATAAAGAAATAAGAGGATATCAAATTATTATTCGAAATTTCTTCTTGCATTTTATTACTCTTCCAATTCCATATTATTTATTCTGTATTTTAAAATCCAATTTTCCTCATTGGATGATTGCTTTATTTGGAGCAATATTGATTGTGAATTACATTTTTTTTCTTTTTCACTTAATCTTAGTATTTTTTGGAAAAGAGACACTGTTTGGTTATGAGAGAATAAGCAAAACGAAAAATGAAAGTGACTTTTTTGAAAAGTAAATTTTCTTTTCTTTACTTTTTATGGTAATTGGTGTTATTCTAACAGTAAGAAATATAGAAAAAGATTCAATCCATATTTTATATTTCTGTTAAATTCTAGTCATTAAAAAGCAAAAATGATCATTTTGATTGGAGTTTGTTTTTTAGTAAAATATAGTAAGTAGAAAGGAATGCTTAGAAAGTATGAAAATAGAAGTAAAAAAAACGATCGGACCATCACTTTTAAAATCCATTTTATTCATTATTATAGGATTGCTTTTGACTTTTATGGCTGATGCAACATTGGTATCCATATCTTATTTTTTAGGAGGAATTTTATGTGCAATGGGTGCGGTTGCTATTATTCAATTTTTCAAAACAAAAGAGGAAGCTTCATTTATAAAACAATTTAACATCGTTTATGGAATTGTGACTATTTTAGCAGGTATTATTTTAATTGCACGTCCTAGTATTATAGGAAGTCTTATTCCAATTTGTCTTGGAATTTTAATGATTATTAGCAGTGCTTTTAAAATTCAACAAACTCTTGCATTGAAAGAGATGAAGAGTGCTTATTGGAAAGGAAGCTTAGTGACTTCTTTTCTAGGACTCATTTGTGGACTTGTTATTTTATTTAATCCTTTTAAAACAGCATCTATTGTTCTTCAAATGGTCGGAATTTTTATCCTTATTTATGCAATTTTAGATATTATTTCTACTTTGATGATTAAAAAGACAACGACAATTGTTCATATGGAATTGTCTTCTTCAAATACTCAAGAAAAAAAGAACAAGAAAGTTAAAAATGCAAAGATAGTAAAAGAAGTAGAAAAAAAGGAGGAAAAATGAGTAGTTTATATTTTTTAGATTTAGCAGAAACGATAAATAAATTAAATGAACGGGTTGAAGCCTTTTTGAATGAAAATTACCAAAATCCGATTTTTTGGACAATTCTTTGCTGTTGTCTTTTTTGCTTAGCAGCATGGGCAATTGGATACTTTAATAGAAATTAATAAAGTGATTAGAACTTGGACGGCTTTATCCTGAAAGCTGTCTTTTCTTTTTTCTTAAAATGTATTATAATACAACAAGAAAGGGGGAAGACTGATGGAAAAAAATGAAAAAATTGGAACCAACTATATGATTCATAGTTACAAACATAATGGTCAATTATATAAATCTTGGGATGAAGCAGTATTATTAGAAAAAAATGAAGAGTTTTATGTTTTTGGAAATCAACAAACCAAAGTAACCGAAGTGGATGGAAGAAGTTGGTATACAAAAGAGCCAGCAATTCTTTTTTATTTTAAAAATCATTGGTTTAATATTATAGGACAGTGTAAAGAAAAAGGGCTAACGTTTTATTGTAATATGACTTCTCCTTTTTTAATTGAAGAGGGCACAGTTAAATATATTGATTATGATTTGGATGTCCGCATTTTTCCGACTGGAAGTTTTAAAATTTTAGATAGGAGAGAATATGCATATCATAAGAAAAAAATGAAATATTCAAATCAGTTGGATTTTATTATTAAAAAAGAATTAAGTACATTGATTGGTATGATAAGAAATGTAGATTATTTCTTTCAAAAAGATACCATTGAAAATTATGTTAGAAAATACCAAAAAATTGTAGAAAAGTCTAAGGAAAAGCAATTTCTTTGACTTTTTTTATACTTAATAATTTGCAAAAATGAATGATTTAATTCCAAATGTAGTTCTAAATATATTTGGAAAACATAAGAAAAAAATAAAGGTTTCAGAAGAAAAAAAAGAAATCTAAAAAAAGAATCAAAAAAATTAAAAAATTAATTTTATACAATACATAGTGACCCCTGGTTATTATGTATTTTTTAGTGATAAGTAGTATAATATCAGGTCAGAGA
>CANQHD010000053.1 GCA_947623625.1 uncultured Bacilli bacterium | reverse complement strand
CCAAGTTTTTTCTTCTCTCTCATATCATCTGACACCACCTTTTATGATGTCATTATATATCTAAAATTACCCCCCCCCATTTTTATTCTAAGTTAACATATTTTTTCCAAAATTTCTTCGTGTATTTGATGAATTGTTTTTCTCTTTCCAGCTTGAATGCAGTCGATTATATCCCAGTGATAGAGTTCTGATAACTCTTGATAAGCTTCTAGTGTTTTTTCTTGTTCTTTATTTTTTAGATATTCTTTTGATGTTTTTAAAAATATTGTTTGATCTGGCTTTGGGAGCGCCAACAACCAATATTCCAACTTATCAATCCACTGATACATATAAAAGCGTTCATCAGCATCTTCTATCTTACTTCCTTGATAAGCCATATTAGAACTTGTATATCTGTTTAAAACAACTATATAGCCTTTTTCTTTATAAGACAAAATTTCTTTACTATTATATTTTCGATCAGCAGCAGTATAAAGACAAACCACTTTAGGATCAATTTGATGATATCCTTCTTTAAAATATTTTCTTTCTTCTTTTTCGAGCACGCAATCTTTGAAAATTCTTCCAGTAGGACTTTGATAATTTGGAAAGGAAAATAAAATAGCTGGAATTTTCTTTTCTTTCAATTTCTCTACTAATAATTGGCTTTGCGTTTCTTTTCCAACACTCTCACAACCTTCTATAACAATAATCTTTCCTTCACTCATAATGTATCTCCTCATATCATTTATTTTGTAAGATAAAACAACTTACATTTTAAATACTGCTCAATTAGTTTTAACGAATAAAATTATCTTATTGGTTGGGATACTGTGTTAAAATATTATCCCTTATAACCCTATTGTGGTTAATTATCACTCTGCATTTTTTTGAAGAGACAAAGCTTATTCTACAACAACTTTATTTTCTTTATCAAAGTTTAATATAAAGCATTTTCTACTTGCTAAATAATCACATAAATGCACGAGCAATTGATATTTACTCGTTGGTTTTTCCAACACTTCATTTCCAAAATAATCTGTTGTCCAAGGTCCCATATGCGTTTTAATAGAGCTGATTAAAATTTCCAATAATTCATCGCTCATTTTTAACTCTTTTCGATGTTCTCTAATCACTTCAGCAACAATTAATGGATGATCAAAACGTGTATATCTTTCTTCTAATTTACCCTTTTTAAATCCATCATGCATTAAAAGCGTTAGAAGCAAAACATCTTTCTCATCAGCTGTATATTGATTTCCAAAACTAGGATCTTCTAAGATCTCTTTTGCAAAACGAAATGCTGCCTTTGTATGTCTTAAAAGACCTCCTTCACCAAGACTATACTTAGGATGGTATTTTCCTGTTGAAGATGCTGGCTCATGGAAAAAATATTCTGGTAATAGACTAATTAAATATCGAGCATCTTCTTTAATTGTTTCATTTTTTATATCACTTAATTCTTCTTTAAAAATTTCTTCTCTTTTCATAATTACCTCTTCTTTATTAGTATACTCGTTTAAACAAACGTTTGCAAGATGTTTTTCTTATTTTCTAGAGCTTAATACCTCTACTAATATTTTATTCATTACATAAAAATATTTTTCATCTAAATAGATAAAAGATGCTGTTTCTTTCAAGATTTTATTGCAAATCCATTTATCGAAGGAATAGACATCTTTTAGTGAACAAGAAAATTCTTCTTTAAATTTCTTTTTAGAAATTCCTTCTTTTTTTCTGAATCCTAATAAGACAAAATAATCCATTTTATCTTCTTTTTTTAAAACTTCGATATTCTTTTGAAAATTTCCGTTTATATATGCAAAAACATTTCGGGTATTTCTTCCTCTTTTATTTTGATAGTAGAAAGAAGCTCCAGCCCCAAACCCATAGTATTCTTCGTTACTCCAGTAGCTTAAATTATGACGAGATTCATATCCTTTTTTGGAAAAATTACTCACTTCATAGTGACAATATCCATGTTCCTTTAAAGTTTTACAAATCAGTTCATACATTTGAGCATCCAGTTCTTGATCTAGTTCTTTGATATCTTCTAAATAAAATTTTGTATGAGGCTCTATCATCAAAGAGTAAGTCGAGATATGAGCAACATCTAAAGATAGAAAGAAATCTAAATCTTTTTGCAACTCTTCTAAAGTTTCTCCCTTTAAAGCATACATTAAATCCACATTTAAATTGGAAAAGCCATTGTCTTTTAAGAGCTTGATTCTCATTTGGATGGAGTTTTTATCTATTTTTCGATCCACAAACTCTTGAAGAGATGGAATACTTGTTTGAATACCAATACTTATACGATTCAATCCATACTTTTGAAAAAGCTTTATCTTCTCAAGTGTCACATCTTCAATGTTGCATTCTATTGTATACTCTACTTTCTCATCTTTCTTAAATCGTTCTAAGATAGTCAAAAGCCTATCTAGTTCTTGAACCGTTAAACATGAAGGGGTTCCTCCTCCAATATAGATACTTTTCACAACTTCATTATGATATTCTTTCCTGATTTCTTGCTCCAAAGCATGAAGATAAGACTCGACTTGCATTTTTTGATAATAAACTTTACAAAAATCACAATAAGGACAAATTTTTCGACAAAAAGGAATATGAATATACACGGCGATTTTCTTTTTCATTTTGAATCATCCATTTTTAAAAGACTCATAAAGGCTTCTTGAGGAAGTTCTACACTCCCAATTTGTTTCATTTTCTTTTTACCCTCTTTTTGCTTTTCGAGTAATTTTTTCTTTCGCGTAATATCTCCACCATAGCATTTTGCTAAGACATCTTTTCTTAATGCCTTCACATCTGATCGAGCAATTACTTTTGTACCAATGCATGCTTGAATGGGAATTTCAAAGAGTTGTCTTGGAATAATCTCTTTGAGTTTATCGACAAGTGCCTTTCCTCTTGTATAGGCAAAATCTTTATGAAGAATAAAGGATAAAGCATCGATTGGTTCTTTATTTAATAAAATATCCACTTTCACTAAATCCGCTTTTTGAAAGCACTTAAATTCATAATCAAATGAAGCATATCCTTTGGTAACAGACTTTAATCTATCAAAGAAATCAAAGACAATTTCTGAAAGAGGAATATCATATTCTAATATGACTCTTTTTTCATCAAGATAATTCATGTTTAAAAATTGCCCTCTTTTTTGTTGAATAAGCTTCATAATCTCACCTATATAATCTTTTGGTGTATAAATAGAAGCTTTCACGATAGGTTCTCTTATTTCAAGAATATTTGCGCGATCTGGCATTTTATTTGGAGCATCAATTAAAATTTCTTCATGGTTGGTTAGTGTGCATTCATAAATAACTGAAGGTGTTGTTAAAATCACATCAATTCCTGCTTCTCTTTTAATTCTTTGCTCCACGATTTCCATATGTAAAAGTCCAAGAAAACCACAGCGAAAACCAAATCCTAAAGCAAGAGACGTCTCAGGTTCAAAAGTTAAAGCTGCATCATTGAGTTTTAATTTTTTTAAAGCTTCTCTTAGTTCTTCAAATTGAGATGAGACAATTGGATAAATTCCTGCATAAACCATACTTTTTACTCTTTGATAACCAGGAAGTGGCAGGGAAGCTTTATTTTTATTTAACGTAATTGTATCTCCAACATGAACATCTTCAATACTTTTTATCGAAGCATATAAGTATCCAACTTCTCCTGTTTTTAAAGATTGAACTTCCTTTTCTTTTGGGGTATGGATGAGAATTCCTAGTACCTCATAACTTGCTTTTGTCTCCATCATATAGATGGTATCGCCTTTTTTAACTTCTCCATTTACGATGCGAACTGCAATTAAAACACCTCGATAAGCATCATAATAACTATCAAAAATCAAAGCTTGAAGTGGATCTTGAACATTGCCTTTTGGTGCTGGTATTAAAGTGATAATCGCTTCCATAAGTTCATCCATTCCAAGTCCTGTTTTAGCGCTCACCTTTATCATTTCTTCACGACTAAATCCCAAGTTACAAAGTTCTTCCTCTGTTTTTTCTATATCCGCACTTGCGAGATCGATTTTATTGATAACGGGGATAACTTTTAAATGGTTTTCAAGCGCTAAATAAAGATGTGCAAGGGTTTGAGCTTCCACGCCTTGCGTCGCATCAACAACCAATAAGGCACCATCGCATGCTGCAAGGCTTCTTGAGACTTCATAGCTAAAATCAACATGACCTGGTGTATCAATTAATGAAAGCAAATAATCTTCTTTATCTTTATGATACGTTAATTCAACTGCATTGAGTTTTATTGTAATTCCTCTTTCACGTTCTAAATCCATTGAATCTAGCATTTGATCTTTTGCTTCTCTTTTACTAACGGCTCCTGTTTTTTCCAAAATTCGATCCGCTAAAGTACTTTTTCCATGATCAATATGTGCAATAATTGAAAAAGATCGTATATTCTCCTGTTTCATTTTAAACACCCGTCGTTATTGTAACATATCTAATTCGTTTTTGCCATATCTTCCAATGCTTTAAAAAATGCATTCATCCCTTTTTGAAAAGCTTTCTCAATTTCGATGGAGACATTTAAACCTAATTGTGAAAGTTTATTGTTATAGTTTTTTTCAGTCTTTTGAAGATAGGATTGCATATCGATTTCTTTTCCTTCTTTAATGGCTTGTTCAAAAGATGCAATCTCTTGATTCGTAAGTGCTGTTTTTCTTGCTCGGTTATACGCATCATACCCTGTCGCTTGAGTCATATAAAGGGCTAAAAACAAAAGAACAAGTGTTAGAATAACAATTCGTGCCCCATTTTTCTTCGCATCTTTCATGATCCAATCACCTCAGTTAAAACATCCGCTAAAACAAGTGTTGAATTATAAACTTCATCCACTGTATTTTCTACTCCTCCAATCTCTACTAAAATGGTGTTTTCTGAAAAATCTTGATTATAAACCCCATCCACTCCAGCTCCTTCTTTTTGTAAAATACTTCTTGTAATTCCTGGAACTTTTGCTTCTAATTTATCGAATATTAACTTCGTTAACTGATAATTTGCTTGATAGTTCGGGTTTTCTAAGCCAACAATAAATAAAATCTTGGCATAACCTTTTCCATCTTTTTCAAGATATGAAAGCTCTTTTGAAACAGAATCTCTATGAACATCAATAAAATAAGTCAAAGTTGGATAGTTTTTCTTCGCCTCTTCCATAAAACTGCGACTAATTGTATAACTATAATAATATTTTTTTCCAAGTCTTGTTAATTCATCTTGAACGCTTTTTTCTTCCACCAAAGAATAAATACCTGCTTTATCGAGTTGTTCTTTTAAAATATAGCTTGCTAACATAACATTTGGAGAAACACTATATTCAAGAAAAGAACTCGGTTGATAAGCTTCTTTTTGATGCGTATTATAAAGATAAACTTTTGGAGATTGATGAACTAAATTTCCATTTTTCTCAACTTCTTTTGAAATAACAGTTTTGGTTCTAGCTTCATCGTCTTTAAAAATTCCTTGGTATCCTGTATAAAGAAGTGTACTTGGTCTTTGAATATCAATCTGTAATAAATACGAGACTGCTTTAGATAGAAGCGTTGTTTTTTTTGGTTTTTCAATAAAACTATTTCCGTATGTTAATAAAATTGAGACAAGTTCTTGATGGTCTCCTTCTAAAGAGACTTTCCCAAAAAAGCGAAGAGAAAAAAAGAAAGAGATAAGAAACAAGAAAAGAAGGAACAGAATCTTCCATTTTCTTCGCTGTTTTTTTAAACTTTTTTGCGCTATAAATCTTTTTCCCATCCATCTCACCTATTAAAAGAATAGCGCTTCTTTTAGAAATATTCTGTCGAAATGGATAAGTAGATTTTATTTTTTATGAAGAGTAGCATCTAGAGCTTTTCCAATAATTTTTGAAAGGTGTTCAACTTGCTCATCTACTTCTGTTGGAGTGACAATTAAATTATATCCAAGAGGTGTTAAAACCTCTTCAAAAAGTCGATATTGACTTTCATCATCGAGCACGCCAACTTCCCCTAACAATTGTTGTTGCTCTTCTTTACTCAACGTATTTTCATATTCTGAGTATTCTTCCATTCCTGTTAAAAATTTGCTGGATGGATGTTTTCCTTTTTCTTTTTGATAGGATATTTTTTTCGTAAGATAATGAAGTGTATTCGAAACAATTGTGGATGCTCCTACAACAGTTGGAACTCCAATTGCAAGTGTTGGAACGTGAATGGTCTCTTGTGAGATTTCTTTTCTTTGATTTCCAATTCCACTTCCTGGATGAATTCCAGTATCTGTAATCTGAATTGTCTTCATAACTCTTTCTAAAGAACTAGAGCAAAGCGCATCGATAGCGATGACAAAATCAGGCTTTATTTCCTTAATAAGACTGAGTAAATATGTCGATGTCTCAATTCCTGTTTGAGCCATAACTCCTGGAGAAATGGCAGATAAGGGACGATATTTTTTTAAAACATCAAGACCTAATGTAAAAAGATGATTGGTAACGGTGACGAAGTGAAGGCTTTTAGGACCTAAAGAGTCTGGCGTACTTTCTAAATTGCCAAGACCAATGATTAAGCAAGAGGCATCTTCTTTGATTTTTAATTTTTCAAGAAAAAATTGAATTTCTTCTTCTAAAGCTTTTAATACAGCTTTCTCTAAAGTCTCATCTGTTACATCTTCAAAAAAAATCGTTGAATAATTTCCCGCTTTCTTCCCAATTTTTTCTCCTTCTTCTTTAGAGAGAAAAAGTCGAGTCACATGCCCTTTTAAAAAAGATCTCTTCTCTTCTTGAAAAAGGCCAGAATGTGTTTTTACAACATCATCTACTAAATCCGTATAAACACTAAATTTTTTCATATCAATGGAATGCAAAAAGGATCACCTCAATAGTTATTGTAAACAAAAACATTTAATTTTATTTGCTTTTTTGATAAGTTTTTGATATTATGAATAT
>CANQHD010000052.1 GCA_947623625.1 uncultured Bacilli bacterium | reverse complement strand
TTTATTTTGGTGCTTGGAGTTTCATATGCATGGTTAACGTTTCAAGTCGAGGGTGAAAGAGAATTTAATTTGACGCCTCAAGGTTTAGATATTGAAATCATTGAGAAAAGTAAAGATTTGACTCTGTCTTCATCCATGCCAGTGCCGGATAAAGTAGGAATGCAAGGAGAACCATTTGAGTTTTCAATCCAAAACAACAGTAAAGTTGATGTTCAATATACATTGAAACTTGTTGATGATAAGGAAAAGAAAAAATCCTGCACCAAATGTAAATTTATCCCATCACAAGATATAAATTATGAATTGGTAAGAAAAAGTTTAGATAAGGTAGATACTTTAACAGAAAAACGAGAAATAGATACAGGAGTATTAAAAAGGGGAGAGAAAAACAAGATTGACTATGCCTTAAAAATTTGGCTTAAGGAAGATGCAAGCAATGCCTCCAACGGAGGGGTCTTTTATGGAAAAATCGAAGTGGAAGCCATACAAATTCTTGGAACAAGCGACTATGCAACCCCAGCAGAAGATGAAAGTGGAGCAAATGTGCCAGAGCTTGGAAATAGACTAATTCCAGTTGTTTATAATGAAGCAAGTGAAAATTGGGAGAAAGCTGACATCAGTAAAAGCGGAGAATGGTTTGATTATGCAAAACAGAAATGGGCGAATGCGGTAATAGTAGAGCCAAGTGAATATGATAGTACCTATAAAAATGCGAAAGCAGGAACCACGATTCCAATGGACGACATCCTCCAGATGTATGTGTGGATACCAAGATACAGTTACACTATTCAAGGACAATATGGAAAAAATGGAAGCGATGCATCCAATCCAGGAGAGATTGAAGTAAAGTTTGTAAACACAGAAAGAAAAGATAATGGAACAGCGAAGTATACAGCTGATACTCCAAGCGATACGGATTGGTATACCCCGGATGCATTTACCTTAGGAAATAAGGAACTTTCAGGACTATGGGTTGGCAAATTTGAGAGTGGATATAAAGGGGCAGGAAGTACAGGAGCTGCAGAGAAAAATGTAAGTGAACCACAAAATGTAATAATAAAACCAGATGTATACTCGTGGAGAGGTATTATGGTTAGTAATGTTTATAGTACAGCAAAAGGAATTGCAGATGCAAAGGATACATTTGGATTAAATAATGTAATGTATGATAGTCATGCAATGAAAAACGATGAATGGGGAGCAGTAGCATACTTAAGCCAGAGCAAGTATGGGAAATATGGAAATAGTGCTTATGAAGGAGTCAATAAAGAAGTTTATATTAATAATTATTATGTCAGTGATAGTGAGAGATATAAAACAGGCTGTTCCGGAGGCGCCCCAAGTTTATCACCATCCGCACCCTGTATACCATATAATAACTTAGAAAGTGCCGGAGAAGGAGCAGGACAAAAAGGACCAGGAGCTTCAACGACAGGAAATATTTATGGAATCTATGATATGAGTGGAGGAGCCTGGGAATACGTCATGGGAAACTTAAATAAGAATTCAAAAAATGCAGGTTTTACTGGAAATTGGTCTGAAAAAGACAATGCTAATTATTTCAATTTTTATACAGAAACTTCAACATCAACAGAAGAACAATTTAAAAGTCACGCAATAGGAGAGACAGATAATTGGTATAAGAGTTTCCATGTTATGATCAGTAGTGACAGTCCTTGGTTTGGTCGTGGTGGTCTTTATAACAGTGCTGCTGGCGCCAGTATTTTCTACTATAACATTAACAATGGTAGTGCAAATAACAATTGTTCATTCCGCATAGTGCTAACCCTTAAATAATTTAATTATCGACTTTTTAAAATAAAAGAAGCAGTTCATTTAATTTTAAAGAATACTTCTTTTTTTATGAATAAAAGAATTTCAACTCTTCTGTATAAAAATTTTCTTCCCATCCCATATTATAATTAGGTGATTGAATGAAAAATAAAAAGTATGAAGCAATTGTTGAAAAACATAAACCAGAAGAAAAACGTGTTCAACATGCAGGTATTGCTTTCTTAACAGGTGGCATTTTAGGTCTTTGTGGAGAGCTTCTTCTTGAAGGATATACACATTTATTTGATTTATCTCGAAGTGAAGCGACTGTATACATGCTTGTCACTTTTATCTTTTTAGCCTCTTTGTTTACTGCATTAGGCTTCTTTGATAAAATGGTTAGCTTTGCAAGATGCGGTCTTTTAATTCCTATTACAGGATTTGCTCACTCGATGACATCAGCTGCGATTGAATATCGAAAAGAAGGACCTGTTTATGGTGTTGGAAGTAATCTGTTTAAACTCGCAGGAACTGTTATTTTATATGGCGTTGTCTCTGCATGGTTTTTTGGAATGATTCGATATTTGTTGGAGATGGGAGGATAATATGACACATCGTTATCAAAATGTATATATTGAAAATTATAGTACTGTTTGTGGTCCTTATGAAGCAGATGGACCCCTTCGAAAAAACTTTGATAAAATTCATCAAGATTTATATTGCCAAGAAGACTCTTGGGAAAAAGCAGAAGTGCATTATTTAAAAGATAGTCTTAAAATTCTTTTAGAGAAATCTTCATTAGAAAAAGAAGATATTGATATGGTTATCTCGGGAGATTTGATGAATCAAATTACAGCATCTTGTTATGCATCCTTGTTTTTAAATGCACCCTTTTTAGGAATTTATAGTGCTTGTGCAACATCCATAGAGGGCATTTTAATTGGTTCTACTTATATTGATAGTGGCAAGATAAAAAATTGTATTACAGCTTGTTCTTCTCATAATTTATCCAGTGAAAAGCAATTTCGAAACCCAACAGAATATGGTGCGCCAAAGCCTAAAACAGCGACCTTTACAGCAACGGGTGGAGCCAGTCTATTTTTATCCAATAAAAAATCCAAAATAAAAGTAGAAAGTGGAACCATTGGTAGGATGATTGATTTTGATCAGACGGATCCTCTTCATATGGGTGCAGTAATGGCACCAGGAGCTGCCGATACGATTTATCAACATTTAAAAGATATGAACCGTACGCCTGATGATTATGATCTTATTTTAACGGGAGATCTTGGACTTTATGGAAAAGAAATTCTAAAAGAATATATGATGAAAACATACAAAATAGATTTATCCAAAAACTATAATGATTGTGGTTGTATGCTTTATAATTATGAAACACAAAAAGAAGTGAATGCTGGAGGAAGTGGTCCTGTTTGCAGTGCACTTGTTAATTATAGTACGATTCTTAAAGGATTAGAGAATGGAACCTATAAGCGTGTTTTACTTGTGGCAACAGGTGCTTTATTCTCTCCAACAGCTGTTTTTCAAAAAGAACATATTTTAGCGATTGCACATGCAGTCAGTTTGGAGGCTACAAAATGATTTATATCTTATCTTTTCTTTTCTGTGGAACTGTTTGCTTAATTGCACAAGTAATCCTGGATAATACAAAACTAACACCCGGACATATTACAAGTATTTTTGTAGTTGTTGGTGCATTTCTTGATACTTTTGGTATTTATGATATGTTTATCAAGTATTGTGGTGGAGGTGCTCTTCTTCCAATTACATCTTTTGGGCACTCTCTTATTCATGGGGCTCTTTCAAAAACTCCATCCACTGGATTCATTGGTCTTTTGATGGGAATGTTTGATTTGACAGCATCAGGAATTACTGCAGCGATTGTCTTTTCCTTTGTCTTCTCGCTCTTCTTTAAACCGAAAAATTAATACTTCAATTGAAGTGTTTTTTTCTTTCAAAAAAAGGAATTTACTGTAATGCAGAAAGCTTAATAATTTGGTTTAAATCATCATCTTTCGCAACAATATTTTTATGATTTTTGTGACATATTTCACATTGATATAATATTTTATAAGTATCTTTGAACTTTTCAATACCGATAGGTTTTAGTAGTCCCTTACAAGTATTTTGTCTATCCCCTGGAAAAATATCTACATGTTTTGAATAAAGACAAAAAGGACAGTGATCTCTTGAAGAATAATAAAGTGGTTTTACTTCCATTCCACAGTGTTCACAAATAAACCCCTCATCGACTTCTTTAAACCGTTTCATTTTATTCACCAGTTCTTATTATAACATAAGCCAATAAATTTGTGCTATAATGGGAAGAGAAAGTAGGGAAGATTATGGATGTAAAAGTACTTGACTTTGAAGGACCTCTTGATTTATTACTTCACTTAATTAAAGAAAGTAAAGTGGATATTTTTAATATTCCAATGGAAGAAATTACGAGTCAATACTTATCTTACTTACATACTTTAGAAGTTATTGATTTAGAGAAAGCATCTATTTATCTTCCTCTTGCAAGTGAATTAATGGAAATTAAAGCAAAAATGCTTCTTCCAAAAAATGAAATAGAAAAAGAAGAGGCAGAAGATCCAAGAGATGATTTAGTGAAACGACTTTTAGAGTATGAGGCTTATAAGGAAATTACAAAGTCATTAAAGGAAAAAGAACAAGAACGAAAAAAAGTTTATACAAAACTTCCATCTGTTTTGACTCCTTATATGGAAGAGAACAACATTATAGAAAATGACAATACTCTGGATGATTTAATCGATGCTTTTCAAAAGTTTTTAAAGCGAAAAGAAGAGGAAAAACCATTGAAGACTAAAGTAACTTTAAAGGAAATTACAATTTCTTCAAGAAGGTTAGAGATTCAATCTATTTTGAAGACTAAAAAAAGAGCAAAATTTAAGGAGTTGTTTCATCATTATTCTCGATCATATGTTGTTGCGACTTTTCTTGCAATTTTAGAAATGGCACGTGAGAGTTATTTAAAGATTACACAAGATGGATTATTTGAAGAAATTATAGTAGAGGTGAAAGAGGAATGATTGCTGCTTTAGAGGGTTTATTGTTTGTTGTTGGAGAAGACGGTTTAACGCTTTCTCAAATTGAAGAAATTTTAGAAATTGATGAGGAAAAGGCAAAGGAAGTTTTGAGTACTTTAAAGGCATCTTATGAGGAGAGTAACAGGGGTATTCGCATTGATTTTTTAGGGAATCGACTCAAGCTTACTACGAAGAAAGAACATCAAAAATATTATCAAAAGTTGGTTGTAAATAAAGAGAATAATCTCCTTTCTCAAGCAGCTTTAGAGACGCTTGCAATTATTGCCTACAATCAGCCTTTAACTAGACTTTCTGTGGATAAACTTCGTGGGGTCTCTTCTCAACAAATATTACGAAAGTTGGTTGCCAAAGGATTTGTGAAAGAAGTTGGGCGAAGTGATTTACCAGGTAGACCTATTTTGTATGAGACGACAAGTATGTTTTTAGATTATTTTGGACTATCAACAATAAAGGATCTTCCTGATATGCAGAATTTTTTAAAACAAAATCAAGAAGAGGATGATGTCGATCTTTACACGTCAAAATATCAAGAAATATGAGGAAGAATGGAATTGATTTTTCCTTTTTCTTTTGCTATACTATTTACAGATTTGCTTGTGTGGCGGAACTGGTAGACGCGCACGACTCAAAATCGTGTGACATTTGTTATGTGGGTTCGAGTCCCACCACAAGCACCAGATTGATACTAAGCTCGGAAAAATACGAGTAAAGATAGAAAACGTACTTGATAAAGGTGCGCTTTAATGTTATGATGTATTTGTGCATGATACTTGCATAAAATAAAAAAGGGAACATTCAGTTTTGCTATGTTGAATGTCTACCCAATATTTTTTAGGAAGACATTTAATTCAAATGAGAATTAAGTGTCATTTTTTTATAACTACTATCATAATGATAAGGAGAAATAAAATGATAGCAATGAGCTTGAGAACTTTTAAAATAAAAGTCTTAGTTTTCATTTTATCAAACCTCCTCTCTACAAAGATTAGAGGTAGACACTCAACAACCGAAGTTCCGAGAAAATCATATCAAACATTTATTTTTTACACAAGCAATTTTAATTCCTCCTTTTTGGCAAAGAAACATAAATACTATTATAAACACACTTATTGCAGTTTTTCTAAATAAAACGGAATTCCAAATGAAAGTTAGCAAAATACGAGATAGAAAACGTACTTGATAAAGGTGCGCTTTTATGTTATGATGTATTTGTGCATGATACTTGCATAAAATAAAAAAGGATACATTTGATTGGGCTAATCAAATGCAATCCCTTATTTAGGATAGCATCTGATTTCAACATTTGTTGATTTCAGATGCTTTTGCTATTTTAAAAGTAAAATAATTACGACTAAGAATAGGAGTAATATTATAATAAATTGAGAAAATTCTCTTTTTGTCATAAATATCACCACCTTTCTTTTATCATTTGATAAATAGAAAGGGAAAGCATTTGATATATTCCAAATGTATCCAGTAATATTATATCAAACAAGTGTTCTTTACACAATGAAATTTGGTAATAAAATTGTCAGTTTAGAAAACACACTTGCATATTGTCAAACAATATGTATTTATGGGGGTATTATTTTAATGAATGATATAATAAATGAGATATATGATGAAGTAAAAAAAAGATGTATGTTACCATCTAATGCTTATGGAATTGGAGCTTGGGATCATCATATTGAATTAGTTTATAAAATAGCTATAAAAATTTGTTCTGAATATGAAGCCAATCACGATATAGTTGCTTTAGCCGCTTTATTACATGATGTTGCATCTATTACCGATAAAGCTTATACTGAACAACATCATATAATTGGAGCTCAAATTGCTGAAGAATTATTAGCTCCTTATCCAATTACTAAAGAAGATATAGAATTAATAAAAAAATGTATTTTGAATCATCGAGGAAGTAGATTAGTTAAAAAAACTACTCCAGAGGAAATATGTATAGCTGATGCAGATGCTATGGCTCATTTTTATAGTGTACCTTCTTTACTTCGAATGGTATATGTAGAAAAAAATATGTCTATAGATGATGGCGCAGAATTTGTTTATAATAAATTACAAAGAAGTTATAACAAATTGTCAGACAAAGGAAAAGAAATTATCTTACCTCATTATCAAGCATCAAAAACTTTACTATTAAAAAAATAGTTTTTGTACTTCTTCCTTTAGGGCATTATCGACGAATCTGTTCAAACCTTAATATAGAAACTTGCCAAAAAATCCATATTATGATAACATGTATTTAGCAAAGAAATTTGCATAAAATAAAAAGGAAACATTCAGTTTTTCCGAGTTGAATGTCTACCCAAAATAAATTTGTTTAGGCACTTATTCTAGCGAATGAGTGTCATTTTTTTATAACTAC
>CANQHD010000051.1 GCA_947623625.1 uncultured Bacilli bacterium | reverse complement strand
ACTCATTTTTCTAGTTTTTCCTGTTTTTGAATATTTTTTCTCTCTCAATTATTTCCCGGGAAATATTTTTTCTACTCATTTTTCTAGTTTTTCCTGTCTTTGAATATTTTTTCTCTCTCAATTATTTCCCGGGAAATAATTTTACTTTTCATGATATTCTTTATAAATAACCGATTTAGATACTCCTCGCTCTCTAGCCACTATTTTAAAAGCTTCATTCAAAGAAACGTCCTCTTTCAAATAAAGTTCAACATGTTGTTTGATTGAAAGCTCTTGATAATTTTTCTCATTTTTACATCCCTCTATTACAACAACAATTTCTCCTTTTATAGTAACTAATTCATTTAGTACATCTGAAATACTACCATAATAATAAGTCTCATGTATTTTTGATATTTCCCTAGCTAATGAAATTTTTCTATTACCTAAAATTTCTAATGCTAATTTTAACATTTCTTGAATACGATGAGGTGATTCATAAAAAATAATAGAAAATGGATAATTTTTTAAACATTCTAATTCTTTTTTCATTTTACTGCTTTTTGCACTTAAAAACCCATAAAATAAAAATGGTTGCGGAGGAAGTCCACTAGAAGTAAGTGCTGGAACAAATGCAGTAGCTCCTGGCAAAGATATAACTGTCTTTCCTTTAGAAATTAAAAATGATACAACTCTGTATCCAGGATCACTAATAATAGGTGTACCTTGATCTGTTACCAATCCTATATTTTTTCCTTCATCTAATAGATTTAAAATTGTATTTTTCATTTTATCTTCATTATACTCATGACAACTTAATAATTTTTTCTTAATTTGAAACTTTGATAATAATATTCCTGTCGTTCTTGTATCTTCACAAAACAAAACATCGACCATTTTTAATGTGGATAATGCTCTTAAGGTAATATCTTCCATATTTCCAATGGGCGTTGGAATTAAATATAGTGCATTAGAAGATTCATAACTTTTCTGCATAATTTGTTCCTCCTTCTTCTATAAAAAGTGGTGGTAATATTTTTAATTCTCTTTTACCATATTTTGTAGCTTCAATCAAGAAGAGTTTTGAAATACTTTTTTTTCGATGATAAATAAACTGTAAACGTTTAGGTTCAAAACCTATTTTTTTTAATATTTCAAACATATCTAGTAATCGTTCTGTTCTATAAATTAAAACCAGTCGTCCATTATCTTTTAAAACTTTTTTAGCTACATATAAAAGTTGTTCCAAAGTAATTGCAATTTCATGACGAGCATATTTTTTATGAATATCTAAATTAGTCACTTTTTCTTCTTGATATATAAAATATGGTGGATTAGAAATAACGATGTCAAATGTATTTTCTTTAAATAAAAATGGAACATTTTTTATGTCATCATTTATAATATTTATTTGATTATCTAACTGATTTAGCATAATAGATTTTTTTGCAAGTTCACAAACATCTGTTTGTATTTCAATTCCATCAATTTTTGCAGATGTTTTTAACGATAAAAGAAGTGGTATCGTTCCTACTCCACTTCCTAAATCTAAAATTCTTTTATCTTTTAATTTTAAAGAAACAAATTTGCACAAAAGAACACTATCCGTAGTTGTGGAAAACCAATTTGGATTTTCATATATTTTTCTTTTCTGATCTTGAAAATAAATTTCACGTAATACTTCCATATTTCTAAACACTTTCTACTATTATTTCATTATTTTCTAATTCTACATCATAAGTATGATTAAATATGTTAACATTTTTGACTTTACCTTTTCCATATTTAGTTTCAACGATAGTACCTATCTCTGGCATATCTTTGCGTAATTCTTTATACAATTCATCTTCGTAATTTAAACAGCAAAGAAGACGACCACATAATCCATTAATTTTAGTTGGATTAAGTGCTAAATCTTGATTTTTAGCCATATTAATAGAAACTGGTGCAAAATCTTCTAAAAATTGGTTGCAGCAAAGAACTAAACCACATGGTCCTATTCCACCTATCCTTTGTGCTTTATCACGAACACCAATTTGTCTTAGTTCTATTCTAGTTTTATATTTTGCAGCCAATTTTTTTGCGAGAATTCTAAAATCTACCCTTGTATCTGCTATATACAAGAAAAAAAGTTGATTACGATCAAGAGTATAATTAGCATCTAAAAATTGCATGTCAAGATTTAATTCTAAAGCAATTTTTTCTGCTTCTCTCAAAGCTTTTTTACTTTCAATTTCATTTTGCTTATATTTTTGTAAATCTTCTTTTGTAGCAAGTCTTAAAACTTTTTTTGTAAGAGAACTAATGTCAGTCTCAGAATACTCTCGATAATGATGTAAAACATGCCCCAGTTGTATACCATTATCAGTTTCTACAATAACTAGGTCTTTATTTTTTACATTGATATTTTCAATTAAATACAAAGAACTCTTTAAATTACTATCTAATTTTACATCAACAACTTTTTTCATTTATACCTCCATTAATTGCAACAAAAAAGAATCAACCCATGCTTTAAAATTTATATTATAATCTAACTCATTTTTTTTACTTTCTATAACAGACAAAATATTTAAAATTTCTGGTTCGGAAAATTGTGTTTTATATTGTTCTACAAAATCTGAATTTAAGTAAATACCATAACAATTTTTTAATAACTGTGCAAAAAAATTTTCCATTTCAGATAAAATAATAGCTGCTTGTTCTCTATTTTGAAATATTTCATCTAAAATAAGTTGAAAAGATAACATTAAATCTTTCTGTTTTCTTTCACTAAAAAGTTCAATAAAAGATAATAATTCTCTAGAAAATTGCATTGAACTATCTTCCTGTTGAAAAGATAATATTTGACAACGTGATAAAATTGTATCTAACATTTGATATCTACTATTCGTTACTAATACAGCAATAATGTTTTCCTCTGGTTCTTCCAAAAATTTCAATATTGTATTTGCAGAACTACTATTTAATTTTTCAGCATCATAAATAATATAAATTTGATATCCATTATAAACAGATTTATTGCATAAGCTTTCCTTTAAATCAATTAATTCTTCTTTTTTTATAACATTACCAGTCGGCTTTAATATTTTTAAATCTGGAAAATGATTTTCCACAATATATTTATGTAACTGTTCTTTAGTAATATATTGATCATGAAAATTTGCTAAAAATAAGTTTTCCACAAATTCCAAAACATATTCCTCTTTATTTTTTATAAAGTTAGTTTCTATTAAGTAAGCATGTTGTACTTTTTTTTGTTGCAATAATTCCATTATTTTTTGATAACATAAAGGTTGTTTTATTTTAAACTGATTAGTCATAAAATCTCCTTTTCTAAAATAAAAAGACACGCAATAAAATTAAGGCAAATAGTGCAGGAAATCCTAAAAATCCCACAGCTCCTACTGTAATAATATTCATGGGAATAACTTGATTAAAAGAAACAGCAATTAAATTATATCCATATAGTATAAATACACTTAATACTATTCTTTTAATTATACTTATTACTGTTTTCATTCATCTCACCTATTAAATGGTATGAAAGTAAACTAAAGTTATTCTATTTTCTTTCTATCAAATAATGCTCGTTCTAAAGTTAAAGCATCAACATATTCCATATCTGCACCAATTGGAACTCCACTTGCCAATCTTGTTATTTCAATATCTAATTCTTCCAATATTTTTTTTATGTATAATGCTGTAACTTCACCTTCTATACTTGGTTTAAATGCTAAAATAATTTCCTTAAAATTTTCATTTTTTATTCTGTCTATTAATTTTTCAAGTCCTATATCTTCTGGATTGACTCCATCAATGGGAGATATAAGTCCAGATAAGACATGATATTTTCCTTTAAACATTCCTAATTTTTCAAATAAAAATACAACTTTTGCATCTTCTACAACACAAAGAATATCTTGTCTTAATGTACTATTACAAATAGGACAAATTTCTTGATCTGTTAATGAATTACAAATTTTGCACGGATGAATCTGTTCTTTTACTTCTTGCAAACTTTTAATAAAGAACTGAATTTGTGTATCTTCTAAATTCATTGTAGAAAATGCCATTCGTTCTGCAGTTTTCTCCCCAATTCCCGGAAAAAATTTGAACGATTCTATTAAATTTTTAAAACTACCTGGATACATTAAAATAATCCTGGCATAGCATTTGTAAATTTACCCATTTTTTTCTCTGTTAAGTCATCTACCTTTTTCATAGCATTATTCATTGCAACCAAAATCATGTCTTCCAATAATTCAATGTCTTCAGTTTCTAGTTTTTCTTTTAGTATTTTTACTTTTAATATTTCTTTTTTTCCATTTAATGTAACTTTTACTAAACCATTTTCTCCTGTAAATTCTGTTTTATCAATTTCATCTTTTTCCTTTAACATTTCTTTTTGTAATGATTGAGCTTGTTTCATTATTGCTTGAATATTCATATTTTTCTCTCCTTTTTAATTAATTTCTACAATATCTCCAAATAAAGCTAGTGTTTCATCTTCTGAATTTTGGTTTTCATTAATTTCTACACTTTCTTCTTTTAATTGCGATTTTTCTTTTTGAAATATTTCTTTTTCTTCCAAAGTAGAAAATTCTTTTCCAGATTGTTTACACTGAATAAAATCTGATTTTAATTTATTCCATTGTTCATTTGTAATTAATACAACATCTTTATTCATTGAGGTAATTTTATTAAAATTCAAATTCATTTGTTCTATATTTGGAAACATTTTTTCAATCATAGATTCATACTCATAGCTTAAAATAATTCTTTCTTTATTTGCTGCTCTTAAAGTACCATCCATTAAATAACATACAATATAACCAATATTACTGTCAAAAGTAAAATCTGATAATAATTTCCAATTTTCTTTTACTTTATTCAGTTCTTCTTTCGATGCACTCACTAAAGTATTATGTGCACGAATATACATTTCTTCTAATATTGTTTTTAAATTATCTAAAAATTCTTTCGAATTATCTATATTTTCAGATTTTTTGTTTTGTATATTACTTTCTTTTTTTTCTATTACAGGTACAGATAAATCAGAAGAATTTTCTATTATTTTTTCTTTTTTTGTATTGCTTACTATTTCTTTTTTTTGTTCATCTATATTTTTATGCATAAAATTCAATAAAAATATTTCTAAATAAGTTTTAGTATCCTCAGATTTTTTTACATCAGACATTCTTTCATTCAATTGGTTTGCTAATTTTATTAAAATATCTTCATTGTATTTTAAATCACTATTTTCTAAGTAATAACTCACTAATTTATCTTTTAAATTTAATAATAGTTGTTTCATAATTTGTATAATATTTTTTCCTTCTGAGCTATACGTTTCTATAGAATTAATAACTTCTTTTGAATTATTTTCGAAAATAAATTCTACTAATTTTTCCAATTCATCTTCTACTAAATTTCCATATATTTCATTAAAATCTTTTTTTGTAATCAATCCATTTTTGTATGATGTTAATTGATCTAATAATCCTATAGCATCTCGTAGTCCACCGTCAGATACAGAAACAATTTCTTGAAAAACGTCATCTTCTATATCAAAATTTTCCAACTCAGATATTTTTTTTAGTCTTTCTAACATACTGCAATCATCTATTCTTTTAAATTGATAACATTGGCATCTAGAAATAATTGTAATTGGAACTTTTTGAGGATCTGTAGTTGCAAGTATAAAAATGACATGTTCTGGCGGCTCTTCTAATGTTTTTAGAAGTGCATTAAAAGCTCCGATGGATAACATATGAACTTCATCTATTATATAGATTTTATATTTTAGTTCCGATGGCACTACATTCACTTTGTTTTTTAATTCACGAATTTCATCTACTCCATTATTTGAAGCTGCATCTATTTCAATAATATCTACACATTCTTTTGAAAAACTATTAAGGCAATTTTTACATTTTCCACAAGCTTCACCATCTATAGGATTTAAACAATTAACATTTCGTGCAAATATTTTGGCAATTGTAGTTTTTCCTGTTCCTCTAGGTCCAGAAAACATATAAGCATGACCTATTTTTTGATTAGTTATGCTGTTTTTTAGTATTTTTACAATAATATTTTGACCATATACATCTTCAAAATTTCGTGATCTATATTTTCGATATAAAGCTTGATACATCTCCTATCACCCCTACTCACACATATTATAACATAAACTCTGTATAAGTTTATTTAATATCATTCTTCTCTTTACGTTTTTTCTGAAAAAATGTTTGTAATAGTTCTAGTGATTCATTATCGCAAATATTTTGCTGACAATGTACTGTTTTATTTATATTTGTATTCAAAAATATTTCTTCTGTTATTTTTTTTGTTGTTTCATTTTCACATGGTAATGCATAATATACATTTTCTATTCTTGATTGTTGTATTGCACTAGCACACATTGGGCATGGAAATAAAGTTATATATATATCGCAATTAGTTAGTCGCCAATTTTTAATTTTTTTTGTAGCTTTTTTAATAGCATTTATTTCGGCATGACAAATTGCTTGTTTGCTTTTTTCCTTAGTATTATGTGCTTTTGCAATTATTTTATTATTTTTTACTATTACAGCACCTACAGGTACTTCTCCTTTTTTATATGCCTTTTTTGCTTCTTTTATTGCAATATTCATGTATACAGAATTCATTTATAATCACCCACTAAAAAAGTGCACATAAGTATAATCTGTTAAGGCTGCTACTTTCCAGTCCTGACCTGATTCCAAACATACTTATTGCACAAATTAATTTTATTATAAAGATATATTTTTGTAAATAAACTTTAATGTTTTTTTCAATGTTCCACGTGAAACATTATAATTTTTTTACTATTATATTGATGTTCCACGTGGAACATTATAATTTTTTTTTAATACTATATTGATGTTTCACGTGGAACATTACATTATTATAATAAAATTTGTAATGTCCAAATTTCAAATTGACTCTCTCATATATATTAATTTTATATTCTTGGTCTAGTTTCTCTTGTCTATTTTTTATATTTGATGTATTTTTTCTTTCTCAATTATTTCCCGGGAAATATTTTTTCTACTTTTCCTTATTTTTTTCATATTTGATGTTCTTCTTCTTTCTCAATTATTTCCCGGGAAATATTTTTTTCATACTTCTCTCCATTTTTTTTCATATTTGATATGTTACTTCTTTCTCAATTATTTCCCGGGAAATATTTTTTTCATACTTCTCTCCATTTTCTTATATTGAGATATTACTTCTTCCCCCGATTAT
>CANQHD010000050.1 GCA_947623625.1 uncultured Bacilli bacterium | reverse complement strand
AATTATATGAAATTATTTTACGAAGAATATAGAGATGATGAAAATTTGCAACAGCTTGTTGCAAATTTGCCTTGGGGGCACAATTTACTATTGATGGAAAAATTTAAAGATAAGAAAATTCGACAATTGTATGCTCAAGCGACAATAGAAAATGGTTGGAGTAGAAATGTATTATCATTTCAAATAGATGGACAATATCATTTAAGGATAGGGAATAGTGCTAACAATTTTAATAATACATTACCCAATCCTAACAGTGATTTAGTAAATAATGTAATAAAAGATCCATATATATTTGATTTTATAACTCTAAAAGATGGATATAAAGAAAAAGAATTAGAAACAGCTATGATAAATAAAATTCGAGATGTTCTTTTGGAATTAGGAAATGGATTTAGTTTTGTTGGTAATCAGTATAAATTAACTGTTGGAAATGATGATTACTATATTGATTTACTTTTCTATCATTTAAATCTAAGGTGTTATATTGTCGTAGAGTTAAAAGCAAATAGCTTCAAACCAGAATATGCTGGAAAAATGAATTTTTATCTTAATGCTGTGAACGACATTCTAAAAAGTGAATTTGATAATCCATCCATTGGACTTATACTTTGCCAAGAAAAAGATAAATTGACTGCTCAATATTCATTAAAGGGAATAGAACAACCAATAGAAGTAAGTTCTTATGAAATAGCAAAGTTTTTACCTGAAGATATATTAAGAGAGCTTCCTACTGAAGAAGACATAAATCTTCATATTGATATAGAAGAATAAAATTTTAGGTAATAATTAGATATTAAAATTATCAATTTAATTCTTTTCTCATCATCAACAAGTCATCGGATATGATAAAGAAAGAAAAAGTAAGGAGGTATTATGAATCCACTAGAACAAGCCAAAGAAAATTTTTTAAAGAAAGAAAAAGACTTATCCCCATTTGCTTGTAAAAGTAAAGATGCTCTTCGAATGAAACCAGAAAAAGAAGATATTAGAAGTCCCTTTTTTCATGATGCTGATCGAATTTTGTATGACTTATCTTATTCACGGTACCAAAATAAAACACAAGTTTTTTCTCATTGTGATAACGATCATATCAGTAAGCGAATGACACATGTTCAAATGGTTTCTAAAATTGCAAGAACCATTGGAAGAAGTCTTGGTCTTAATGAGGACTTAATTGAAGCTATTGCCCTGGGACATGATATTGGGCATCCACCGCTTGCTCATCAAGGAGAGGCAATGCTTAATAAAATTTCCCAAGAAGTTATCAAGAAAAATTATGCGCACAATGTTCAAAGTGTTCGCTACTATATGGAAATCGCAAACCATGGAAAAGGGCTCAATCTCTCAATTCAAATATTGGATGGTATTTTAATGCACAATGGGGAAATTTTAAGTGAAATTTATGCGCCTCAAACAAAAACAAAAGAAGAATTTTTAAAAGAATATCATCTAGCAGAAGAAGATGTCAAAAAAATAAGTTCATCTCGTCCTATGACTTTAGAAGGATGTGTTGTTCGCCTATCTGATATAATTGGCTACATTGGAAGAGATATTGAAGATGCTATTTTAATGGGAGTTCTAGAGGAAAAAGATCTTCCAGAAGAAGTTACAACAGTTCTTGGAAAAACCAATCGAGAAATCATTAATACACTCGTCTGTGATATCATCAATGAAAGTATTGGAAAACCCTATATCAAATTGAGTACGAAAGTCTATCATGCACTTTTTGAGTTGAAAGAGTTTAATATACAAAAAATTTATAGTCAAAGTATGCCAGAAGAGACATATAATAGATATGAACAAGGCATGAAAAAACTCTATCAAAAATTTTTAAAAGATATTCAAAAAGAAAATCGACAAAGTCTTATTTATCAAGATTTTCTCTATCAAAAAGATACCACTTATCTTAAAGGGACGCCCCTTGAGAGAATAGTGATTGACTATTTATCAGGAATGACGGACGAATATTTTTTAAAGCAGATAAAGTGCCTTGAAATTGAGTAGAGTTTGTGCTATACTTTGTCTCACTTAATGCATACAATTTTCATTGACAAAAAGGTAAAATTGTAGTACTCTCATTAAGTAAAAATGAATTCTAGAGGTGATAACATATGGGAAATAAAAAAGTCTATTTAACAGAACAAGGACTTGCTGATTTAAAAGAAGAATTAGATGTTTTAATTAATGAAAAAAGACCGAAAAATATTCAGTCTATTAAAGAAGCGAGAAGTTTAGGAGATTTATCTGAAAATGCGGATTATGATGCTGCTAAAAATGAACAAGCTCAAATAGAAGGAAGAATTAAGACAATTGAGAAAATGCTTGAAAATGTCGAGATTATCAAAGAAACTTCTAAAGATATTGTCGGTCTTGGTAGTACAGTTTCTATTCAGTATGTGGATGATGATGATACAGATGAATATAAAATTGTAGGAAGCCAAGAAGCAGATCCATTTGAGAGTAGAATTTCAAATGAAAGTCCAATCGCTCAAGCCCTTCTTAATCATAAAGTCGGAGATACTGTTGTAGTCGATAGTCCGAATGGAAGTTATGAAATTAAAATTACTGAAATTAAATAAGGCGTAGAATAGCCTTTTTCTTTTTTCTTAAAATATAGTATACTTGAAATGGTGATGCTTGTGAATTTACAAATAGATGGAAAGAAGTATCCAGTGATTATAGAAAAAAAGCCAACAACCAAAAATATGTATTTAAGAGTCAAAGAAGATCAAAGTATTTTAATCACTTGTCACACTAAAACACCTGATGCCGCAATTCAAGAGATGATTCAGTCTAAGTCGAAAAGCATTTTAAAATTAATTGAGCGTCAAGAAAAGAAAAAACGTGAAGAACTTTACTTTTACTTTCTAGGAAAACGCTATGACATTGTTTATATGGAGCAAGTTCAGTTTCAACTTGGTGACGAAAAAGTCTTTGTATCTCGAGATTTCTCTATTGATAAGTGGCTTAAAAAACAAGCACTTGATATTTTTAAAAAACATTTAGATACTTGCTATCAAAATTTTAGTAAAAAAATCCCATATCCAAAACTTAGAATCCGCAAAATGAAAACAAGATGGGGTGTTTGTAATGTTCGTGATAGGGTAGTCACATTGAACTTAGAACTGATTAAAAAAGATTTGAAATATCTAGATTATGTCATCTATCATGAACTCTCACATCTCGTTCATCCCAATCATTCTTCTTCCTTTTGGCGTTTAGTAGAAGAAAACTGTCCCAATTGCAAGCAAATTAGAAAAGAATTAAATGAGTAAAAAAATCGAAGGAGGAACTTATGTACATCACATCCTTAACCAATGAAAAGATAAAAAAGTATAAAAAATTAAATCGAGCTAAAAAAGAAAGAGATAAAACGGGACTTTTTTTAGTCGAGGGAATGCATCTTGTCTTAGAAGCATACAAAACGGGATGCTTGGAAGAAGTGATTCTAGATGAGGAGATACCTCTTCCAATTGAAGTGGAAAAAGTCTATGTAACTAAAGAGATACTTGCAAAAATTTCAGATTGTCAAACTCCTCCCAAAATCATGGGGGTTTGCAAGAAATGTGAAGAAAAAATGGAAGGAGATAGAATTCTTTTACTAGATGGCATTCAAGATCCTGGAAACCTTGGAACCATTATTCGAAGTGCGGTTGCCTTTGGGGTCGATACAATTATTCTCTCACCAGATACAGTTGATTTATATAACCCAAAAGTAATAAGAGCAACACAAGGGATGATTTTTCACATTCATATTGTAAGAGAAGAGTTAGAAAGAGTGATAAAAACTTATCAAGAAAAAAACTATCCATTTTATGCAACGAATGTCTCTTACGGAGTGGATGCTCGATCTTTATCTTTCAGTCAAAAACAAAAATATTTACTTTGTATGGGAAATGAGGGAAATGGTGTTCGTCCCGATTTATTAGAAAAAGCAGATCTATACTTATCTATTCCCATGAAAGAGGAAGTAGAAAGCTTGAATGTTGCTGTAGCAACGTCTATCTTGCTTTATGAATTAGGGATAAAGCGATGAGAGTGTACGTTGGAAAAATCACTTCTTTTCATGGCGTGAAGGGTGAGATTAAAATCAAGTCTTCATTTGAATATAAAGAAAAAGCTTTCTTAAAAGGAACACATCTTATCATTGATAATCATCCCTTTAAAATTGTAAACTATCGAAGACATAAAGATTATGAGATGATTTTACTGGATGGCTTTTCTTCTTTAAATGAAGTTTTATTCCTCAAAAATAAAAAGGTCTACAAAGAAAAAGAAGAGTTGAACTTAGGAAAAGATGAAGTATTAGATAGTGAGTTATTAAATTATAAAGTTGTTACAGATAAGTTAAAAGAAGGCATTGTACAAGAAATATTCTTAGCAAGTAAAGACAATAAAGTCATTCGAATTTGTGTAGACAATAAAGAATACTTAATTCCTTATAGATCACCTTTTATTAAAAAGATTGATAAAGAAAATAAAAAAATAGAGATAGAGTGGATGGCGTGGTGATAAGATGAAAATAGATATTTTAACGTTATTTGAAGAGATGTTTCAAGGAGTGTTTTCCTCTTCCATTATTAAAAGAGCAATCGATCAGAACAAGGTAACCATCAACATTCATAATTTTCGAAAGTTTTCTAAAGATCCACACCAAAAAGTAGATGATACCCCTTATGGTGGAGGACAAGGAATGGTTCTTTCGTGTCAGCCGATATTTGATGCCGTGAAAGCTTTGAAGGGAGAGAATACCAAAGTCATTTTATTAACGCCAGACGGAGTTCCTTACCAACAAAAGCATGCTTATGATTTAGCCAAGGAAAAGCACCTCATTTTAATCTGCGGTCATTATGAAGGCTTTGATGATCGAATTCGTTCGATAGTGGATGAAGAAATCTCGATTGGAGACTATATCTTAACCGGTGGTGAAATTCCTGCGATGGTCTTAGTGGATACCATTACAAGACTTTTAGATGGTGTGATTAAAAAAGAATCGCATGAAGAAGATTCCTTTCATGAAAACCTACTAGATTATCCAACATATACGCGCCCAAGAATTTATGAGGGTTTAGAAGTCCCTGAAGTTTTATTATCTGGAGATCATCAAAAAATTTCAGAATATCGAAGAGAAGAAGCTATCAAAAAAACAAAACAAAGACGTCCTGATTTGTTGAAGGAGGAAGAAAATGAAAAAGATAAGTAAAGAAAGTAAAACAAGCAAAAAGACTGAAATTGTCTTAAAAAAAGGTCTTACAATCGTTGAGAAAGAAGCGAAAGGAAGAGTAACTTTCTATGAAAATGAAATGGTGACTTCTTTAATTTATAAGAAGTATCATAGAAAATATCAAAACCTAATTAAGCATCTTTGTTTTTACTTATCAACAGATGATGAGAGCGGAACGGCTTTAAGAGAAGCTCTCAATGAAATTGAAAAATTTCGCATTGAATTAAAAAACAAGTATCAGAAAATTTTGAATAAGGAAGAGTTAAAGAAACAAGAAAAAGAACTCTTAGAAATTGAAAAAGAAGTTGTCAAGAAGATTTATCTTATGAATAAGCTTTTCCAAAATAATAAAGAGACAAGTCAAAATAGAAGTCGTTAGAAGACAAAATTTGTCTTTTTTTTCTATATGATTATTTGGAATAAATGAACATGTCAAATGTTAATATTTGCTATGATGAGTTTAAAAGAGAAAATAGGAAAGAGGATATCGTCATGGCAAAGTTTAGAAAAATAAATGAACAAGAACAAGGTGCTTCTAAAAATGCAATTATTATCATGTGTCTTTTCATTTTAATGGGAATTGTTGCACTAGGAGGAACAAGTTATGCAGTGTTTTCAACTCTTGTTAGAGGAAATCAGACTGTAACACTTCAAGCTGGTGTCTTTGAAATTGAGTTCCAAGATGGGGATTCTTTAAAGTTAGATTCTCTAACTGGTATGAGTGATAGTGAAGGAAAGAGAACAAATCCATATCGATTTACAATCAAGAATACCGGAAATATGAGAGCAGTTTACAAAATATCATTATCAGATGCAGAACCAGCAGAAGGAAAAGAACTTTTAGATACAGAATATTTAAGATACCAAATAACTGGAACAGATGGCAGCAGTGAAACTGGAAAAATAAAAGGACTTGAAAGTTTTTTTAAGGGACAAGAAAAAAGCCTCGATTATGTAGAAGGCTCTAACAGTATAGATTATGAATTAAGGTTATGGCTTGCAAGTGATGTTCCAGACTCTGTGCAGGGAAAGAGCTATCGAAGTAAAATAGAAGTCAATGCATCTCAAGAGATTCATTTTACAGATCCAAGTGGAGCAAACATTCCAGAGTTAGGAGACAGGCTCATCCCAGTCGTTTATAATACGACAAATAATGAATGGGAGAAAGCCAATACTGTGAAGGATTGGTATAACTACGAAGAACAACGTTGGGCGAATGCGGTAGTTGTTGATCCCACAAAATATGAAGCAATCTCTCAAAATGCAGCAGGAACCACAATTCCAATGACCGACATACTCCAGATGTATGTATGGATACCAAGGTACAGTTATACGATAAAAGATCAGTATGGAAAAAATGGAACAGCTGCCGCAACACCAGGAGAAATTGATGTTCGTTTTATAGACAAGAACACAAAAGAGGAAGGAACAGCGAAGTATTCAGGTGACTCTCCCTCAGGCTGGTATACGCCGGACGCTTTTACCTTAGGAGGAAAGAACCTCTCAGGAATATGGGTAGGAAAGTTTGAAACCGGATATAAAGATGCAGGAGATACGACAGGTGCAGAAGTTGATGCAAACACGTCATCCAAAGCGGTGATTAGACCAAATGAGTACGCATGGAGAGGCATTACTGTTAATAATATTTATGACACAGCAAAAGGAATTGCAAAGGATACTGCCTTTGGAATGAGTGAGACAACATACGATAGCCATGCGATGAAAAACGATGAATGGGGAGCAGTAGCATACCTCACGCAAAGCAAGTATGGAAAATACGGAAATGATGATTATAAAGGAGCCAATAAAGAAGTTTATATCAATAATTTTTATAATACCAGTAGTGATGGATATAAAACTGGGTGTTCCGGAGAAGCTCCAGGAGTAGCAACCTCAAAAACTTGTACACCATATAATAACTTAGACAGTGCCGGAGAAGGAGCTGGACAAAAAGGACCAGGAGCTTCAACGACAGGAAACATCTACGGAGTATATGATATGGCAGGAGGAGCCTGGGAATACGTGATGGGAAATTATAGTCATACAGTAGGCTCATCAGGGTTTACAGGAGTTTTGGACACACAATATAAAGACTATATAAATTTTTATACGACTTCAACAGCAAGTACTGCATGCAGTGGATCAGCGTGTAAAAGTCATGCATTAAGTGAAACCGCAGGTTGGTACGGTGATGACCAGTACACGGTCTATTCGTCCGGCCCATGGATGCATCGTGGTGGT
>CANQHD010000049.1 GCA_947623625.1 uncultured Bacilli bacterium | reverse complement strand
TTCTCTAAATATTTTTCTTGGTAACGATAGCAGAGTGGGTACACCTGTTCCCATCCCGAACACAGAAGTTAAGCACTCTAACGCCGACGATAGTTCATTGCGAAAATAGGAAGTTGCCAAGATTTTTTTTGTTTAAAAAAATTTATAAATTGTATAAATTAATCTATTTTTTTCATACTAAATATAGGTGAGAGTATGAGAAAAGTATTAGTAATTGTTGGTTCAAGAAGAGAAGGAAATAGCCTTTTATTTGGGAAAAAAGTTGTATCCATGCTGAAAAAAATGCGTGTTCCTGTTTCTTATATTGTCCCAGGAAACCAAAAAATTTATTTATGTACAGGATGCATGGATTGTGATCAAAAAGGAGTCTGTGATTTTAAAGATGATATGAGTAAAAATATCCAGCTTGTGAAAAATGCATCTTTAATAATTTGGATTACCCCTGTTAGATGGAATTTATTATCATCAGATATAAAAGTGTTCATGGATCGACTCAATCCCCTCTATGCTTCTCAAGAATTGGAAGGAAAAAAAGCAATATCAGTTGCAATTGGTTCTCAAGGAAAGGAAACTTATAGTAGTGAAAGTGCTATTACGTCTTTAGGAAGTTTTATGGAAAGTGCTCATATGAACTGTTTAGGACACTTTACAATCAATGATTGTTTACAAGTAAAAGATCAAAAGAAACAAGAGAAAAATGTCAATTATATATTACATCAAATCAAGAAAATAGTAGAAAGTTTGTAAAATTTTATAAAAAGGATAGAATTGCTTGTAACAATTCTTTTTTTATTGCTATAATAAATATTGTAAGTAATATATACGAGGTGAAAAAATGAATTACAAAATAACATCTTACAGTGAGAAAGATACAATTGAATTAGCACAAAATATTGAATCTGAGAAATTTTCAAATATGGTTATTTGTTTAATGGGAGACCTTGGCAGTGGGAAAACAGTTTTCACAAAAGGTTTTGCGGCAGCATTAGAAGTCGATGAAGAAGTAACGTCTCCGACATTTAATATCATTAAAGAATATGAAAGTGGAGAATTGCCTCTTTACCACATGGATGTATATCGTCTAGATAATAGTAAGAATAACATTGGAATTGAAGAATATTTTACAAAAGGTGGTATTACTGTTATTGAGTGGGCTGATATGATAGAAGATATCTTGCCTGAAGAACGACTTGAAATAAAATTTAGAATGAGTGGAGAAGATGAAGATACAAGAATTATTACAATTACTCCATATGGTAGAAAATATGAGGATTTATGTGAGGCTGTCTTATGACAGTTCTTTATTTAGATACTTCATCGAGTTATTTTAGTGCTGCTATTTATCAAGATGGGAAAATTTTAAATAGTCAATGGAAGCTGCTTTCAAAAGATATGTCAATTGAAGCTTTACCACTTTTAAAAGAAATGCTGGATGAAGTAAATATTCTTCCAAACTCGATTGATAAAATTTTAATCTGTAATGGGCCAGGATCATTTACAGGAATTCGAATAGGAATGACAATTGCTAAAGTATATGCATGGGCACTTCAAAAAGAAATAGCAATGGTATCATCTTTAGAAGCAATGGCTATTTCTGAAAAAGAAGATGCTGTTTTGCCAATCATTGATGCAAGACGTGGCTATGTTTTTGGTGCACTTTTTTTAGAAGGAAAAGCCCTCATTCCAGAAGGTTATTACCTTTTAGAAGAATTATTAAAAAAGGCAGAACAATACGCACCATATACCATAGTGAGTACAGATAGTTTTTCAAATTTATCCCCACATATCTATCAACCCAATTATTTAAAAATTATTGAAACTTTTATGTCAAGAGAGGCTATCTCTCCTCATCTTGCTAATCCTTGTTATTTAAAGAAAACAGAGGCTGAGGAAAAACAAAGTGTCTAAAATCATTCAAGGAAATAATCCACAGACAATTGTGGAAAAAGATGAAATGAACTTTTTCACCTTGTGGAAAAAAGAAAAACAGAATCCTTTTCTTGGCTTTTTTCTTTCTATAGAAGAAGATAAAATAATTGCTTATCTCCTTTATACTGAAATTTATGATCGCATTGAAATTGAGCAATTTATGGTCCTTGATAGTTTTCGAAATCATGGAATTGGAACCCAACTGTTACAAAAACTCATTGAGTATGCTACTGATAAGCAACTTCAAAATATTACCTTAGAAGTGAGGGAAGATAACAAAAGTGCTCTTCATCTTTATAGAAAAATGGGGTTTCAAGAAGTTTCAAAAAGAAAGGGATATTATCAGGGAATAGATGGAATTTTAATGATAAAGAAGCTATAGTTTTTAATGCAAATTAAAAGCTTTTTTTTTGAAATTTTACTTGACAGAGTATTTTTCTTTCTTTAAACTTATAATTGTATTAATACAAACAATACAGTTTAGGAGGAATTATGATACAAATTAAAAAGATGAGTAAATCCTTTAGCAAATCGAAAGTTCTTAATCAACTATCTTGTTGTATTGAAGATAATTGTATTTATGGACTCGTTGGTGCTAATGGTGCTGGAAAATCAACTCTTTTACGTATTCTTGTTGGGATTTATCAGCAGGATAGTGGAACAGTTAAAATTGATGATGAGAATTCTTTTGATAATGATAGTGTTAAGAAAAAAATAGTTTTTATTCCGGATGACTTATATATTCCTAACAGTTATACATTGCTTGATTATGCAAAATTTTATCAAAGCTTTTATCCAAAATTTGATATGAATCTCGTCAGACAACTTGCAGAAAAACTACATTTAGATATGCACAAGTCTTTAGATAGTTTTTCAAAAGGAATGAAAAGACAATGCGTATTAATTTGTGCACTTGCAACAAATGCAAAATATTATTTATTTGATGAAACATTTGATGGTCTTGATCCCGTTGTACGGAATTTTATGAAAAAACAGTTCATTCACCAGATGGGAAAACAAGATACAACGATAATTATGACTAGCCATAATTTAAGAGAACTTGAAGATATTTGTGATCATTTAGGTCTTCTTTATCAAGGTGGTATTTTATTCGAAAGTGAAATTGATCAATTAAAAACAGATATGTATAAAGTACAAATTTCTTTCAAAGAACCATTTGATGAAAAGAACTTTAAAGACTTCAAAGTGCTCAGTTTTAAGAAGAATGGTAGTGTTGCAACCTTAATTATTCAAGATCAGGAACAAACTGCAAAGACAAAACTGAAACAGATGAAGCCTATTTTACTTGATTTTTTACCTCTTACTTTAGAAGAAGTTTTTATCTATGAAATGGAGGTGTTAGGATATGAATTTGAAAACATTATTTCAAAGTAAATATTTTTATCAAAATTTAAAAAAATCAAAGGCAATTTTAGCTATTTTTCTCTTTTTATTTCCCCTTATTTTAGCTCTTAGCCATTCAATGTCTACAACTCAAGGAGTGATATCTTTTTTTCAAAATAACTTTTTGGGTGATCTTATAATGTTTCTTTATCCGATCACTTTATCAGTTCTTTTATTTTCCTTCGTTTTTCAAAAACGAAAAGTGGATTTTATGATGAGTATGCCACTTTCGAGAAAACAAATTTTTATAACAAATACATTAACAGGAATCAGTGTTATTCTAGCATCATTTCTTATCTATGTTTGCTTTTTGTTCTTGTTTGCTCTTCTTTTTCATCAAGTAATATCTTTTCCTTATTTAATTACTTATCTTCTTTATTCACTTCTAGGTTATATTTTAGTTTTTACAGTAGCGAATTTAGCGATTAGTTTAGCAGGTAATTTTTTAACAACTCTTGTTTTAATTGCTCTTTTATTCTTATTTGTTCCAGTTAATAGTTATATATATAGAAACTTTGTGGCTGATTATGGAAGAATGGTTGAATTAAAAGCACCTAATATTGAAGTGAAAAATTATAATAATTGTACGGATTATTTAGAAATTAAAAATTGTGAAGAACAAAAAAAATCTGGGATATACTATACAGATTTAGAAAAAAATATAGTAACAACACATTCTATCCCTGTTCAAAATATTACGAATTTACGACGTTTCACAAAAATCATTCCAGAAGGTATTTATCTAAAAACATTTTTCCTTATTTTTATTATGTTTTTCTTAGGTTGCTTTGCCTTTCAAAAAAGGAAAATGGAGAATTGTGAAACATCTTTTCAATCATTTCATCTCCACAGTTTTGTAAAAATATTGACAATTATTCCACTTTTTTTCTTTCTCTTTGCTCTAAAGATTTCTTTTGAAAATATTTTTCTTTCATTACTTATTATTTTGACTTACTTCTTCTTATATGATTTAATAACAAGAAAAAAAATAACACATGTTTTACTCTCTTTAGTTTATTTTACGCTTACTTTTTTCATCTGTCTTGGTTGCTTTCAAACTCTAAAATATCATTTAGAAAAACAACTTCTTCCAAAATCAAATCATCTTTTAGAATCAATAGAAATAAAAGATATCCAAGGATTTCAACTTGATATACCATCTTCTAGTGAATTCAACTTATTACGTGGATATGATATTTCGAAAATTACATTTCAAGATAGAGAATTAATTCAAACATTCTTATCGTACGCCTTTGCAATTCCTTCTAATTATATCAGTAATTATAAAGCAACTTATTATAAGCTTTATTTAAAAGATGGTACATTTTATAGAGGCATTATCTATTTAAACAATGATGAATTCAGCGAATTTAAAGAACAATTAAAAGAAAGTAGAGAACTAAATGATTACTTAAAAGTAAAAAATAATCAAATTTTAACAGTTTCCAATTTAGGACAAAATTATAGAGTGAACGAGCTGAATATCACTTTTGATTCTTTAAAGAAAGTACTGAAACAGAAAGATTATGAAGAGGCAAACGACTTTGATGAATCCTTTATTATTACACTTTATCATAACAATACTTTAGAAGAAATTTTTGTTCCATATGAAGAAGCTCCAATAATTTCTAATGCACTTATAAAGAAAAATAATCAGCATCTAATAAAATTGTTAGAAACCAATGAGATTCAATCCATTACAACACAGGAAAATGCTACTTTAAGAAATACGAAAAGTGATAGAAAAAACTTTGAAAAAATGGTATCCTATATAAAGACTAATCATTACAATATAGATACTTCTCAAAAATATATAAGACTTTATGTTACATTAGAAAATGAAGAGATGTATTATTACTATACAAATGATTTGACTCTTTTAAAAAATTTTCCTGAAGTTGAAGAAGAATAGAGGTGATTTGAATGCGTTGTGAAATGATTGTTTTAGATTATCAAGGCAGAAAACCCATTTATCAGCAAATTGAAGAACAAATTGAACGCTATATTGCTCTTGGTATTTTAAAAGAACAAGAAGCACTTCCTTCTATTCGCGAATTAGCAAGTTATTTAGGAGTCAATCCAAATACAGTCAAAAAAGCATATGATTTTTTAGAAGAAAAAAAATTGATTGTTACAATTTCTACTAAAGGATGCTTTATTTCTAATGATGTTAGGCAAGCCAAAATTGACAAGATTTCTGAAATATATGAAAACTTAAGAAGAAATATTGAAGAATTAGAGCAATTGGGTGAGACAAAAGAAGAAATATTCAAAAGAATTTCCGAATTTTAAATAGGACATAAAAAGACTTTTTTCGTAGTAACAGAAGTCTTTTTATGTTACAATAATCTTAAAAGAGGAAGAAAGTGATAAGATGAAAGACACTTATATTTTAGGAATTGAAAGTAGTTGTGATGAGACGAGTATTTCTATTGTTAAAAATGGAGTAGAATGCTTAAGCAATATTGTCTCTTCTCAGATTGCAATTCATCAAAATTATGGAGGTGTTGTTCCTGAAATTGCTTCACGTGAACATATTAAGAATATTACGGTTGTTCTAGAGGAGTGTTTTAAACAAGCCAATCTTACTATGAATGATATAGATGCCATAGCAATAGCTTATGGACCAGGTCTAATTGGTTCGTTGCTTGTGGGGTTAGAAGCTGCAAAAACGCTTGCTTATCTTTATCAAAAACCATTAATTCCTGTTCACCATATTGCAGGTCATATTTATGCAAACAGCTTTGTAAAACCTTTATCTTTTCCATTACTTGCTTTGATAGTGAGTGGGGGACATACAGAACTAGTTTTGATGAGAGATCATTTTTCTTTTGAAAAATTAGGTAGCACTTTAGATGACGCGGTTGGAGAATGCTATGATAAAGTTGCAAGAGTGATTGGACTTCCTTATCCAGGTGGACCACTTCTTGATAAAATGTCTTTAGAAGGTGAGGCAACCTATTCTCTACCTCATCCTCTTGATGATTCAACTTATAATTTTAGTTTTAGTGGTCTTAAAAGTGCTGTAATTAATTTAAATCATCAACTGAAGCAAAAAGGTGAAGTTGTAAATAAGGAGAATCTTGCTGCCTCTTTTCAAAAAGTTGTAGTAGAAACACTAATTAAAAAAACAAAAAAAGCTCTTCTTGATACAAATTGTAAGCATCTAATTATTGCTGGCGGTGTCTCAGCAAATCAAATTCTTAGAAAGAGTGCTTTAGAACTTGGAAAAGAATTAAATGTTGAAGTTTCTATTCCACCGCTTAAGTATTGTACGGATAATGGTGCAATGGTGGCAAGTGCTGGATATTATGCTTATAAATTAGGAAGAAGAGCCGATCTTTATTTAAATAGTAAATCACAAGAAGAGTTAAAATAGGAGGAAGAAAAAAATGGCTAAATTATTAACTGGTTTAAAACCAACAGGGGAGTTTACTTTAGGAAATTATATTGGAGCAATTGCGCCACTTGTACAAATGCAAGATGCATATGATGAAGTTTATTTATTTGTTGCAGATTTACATGCTCTTACAATTTATCAAGATCCAACGGAGCTACGACAGAGAATTCGTAAATTTATTGCAATGTATATTGCTTGTGGAGTTGATCCAGCTAAAACAACAATTTATTTACAATCAGAAAATCCCTACATTCCTGCTATTTCTTGGTTATTGGAATGTACGACACAATTTGGTGAAGCAAGTCGAATGATCCAATTTAAAGAAAAAAGTAAGAAAAATGAGAATTTTTCTGTAGGACTTTTTACATATCCAGTATTAATGGCTGCTGACATTCTTTATTGTGATACGGATTATGTTCCGGTTGGAATTGATCAAAAACAGCATGTAGAATTAGCACGAGATGTTGCTGAGCGCTTTAATCATAAATATGGAGAAACATTTCGACTTCCAACACCTTATATTGCAAAAGAAGGAACGAAAATTAAGGATTTAAAAGATCCTACTAAAAAAATGAGTAAATCTGATGAAAATCCACAAGGCGTTATTACAATGTTTGATAGTGTTGAGCAAATTACGAAGAAAATTATGCGTGCAACGACAGATAGTGAAACACAAGTCAAATTTGATGAAGAAAAAAAGCCTGGAATTTCGAATCTTTTAAATATTGCTTCTGTGTTAAGTAATCGAAGAATAGAAGATATTGAAACTGATTTTGTCGGAAAAAATTATGGGGATTTTAAAAAATATGTCGCAGAACTTGTTTCAGAAAAAATCAGTGCAATCCAACAAAAATATCAATCATTGTTAGAAAGTGATGAACTAGATAAAATTTTAGATAAAGGAATAAAAAAATCCATTGCTCTTGCTCAAGAAAAGTATCTTGAGATGAAAGAAAAAATGGGAATTGTTAGATAAAATCACACAAATTTTGCACATCTTTATAAAAATTTTCTTCAACAAAGTGATTGAATTGTGATAGGTATTCATATGGAAGACCTCCGTTATTGTTATATTTTCAAATTTATGATAACAATGGTTCTTCCTTTTTTGTGCCTTCTTCCATAAATGATTTTACACTATCATAAGAGTAGTGGTATTGCAAAAAGATAAAAAATATGTTATAATATGCCCTAGTTAAAGGGGTAGGTTAGTTATGGGAAAAAGAACAATTGAAATTCCAGATATATTACATTTTTATCAAAATAGTGAAGAAATACCAAATATCGCATCGTTAGAAAGAGTCGGTGCAGGTCATGATGGAATTGTATTTCGTTATGGGGATAAAGCTTTAAAAGTATTAAAGTATGATATTCGTACAAGAAGAGAAAAGGGTTTGATGACCTTTGAAAAAGCTGTTTATTTTCAAAATCATCTTCAATTAAAAAGAATACTAAAACCAGATGGTGTTTTACTCGATAAAGAAGGTGTTTATTCTGGCTATAGAATGCCTTATAAAGAAAAAACAGACAAGAGTTTAGCAGAATTTACTTGTCAGGATTTTATAACATTTTCTGAAGAACTTCGTGAAGACTTTACAAAATTAGCTCAAAAAAGAGTCATTGCTGGAGACATTAATGAAGGAAGTTACATTGTTACAGATGATTTTCTTTATTTATGTGATACTGATAAATATCAAATTGTGAGTGAACAATCCAACTTAAATGTTACTTCTCAAAACCAAAAGTCTTGTCACTTTGCTGTTTCAAAATTTTTATATTATGAAATGATGAAATTGGTTCCATCTGATAACATCAATAAGAAAAAATTTGCTTATTGGATAAAGAAATCTTCCAATGATTCTACATTTTTAACAAGAACATATCAAGAAATAGGTCAAGGTTTAGATGAACCTCTTCAAGAATATATATCTTATAAAGTTAAACAGATTATTCCAAAGCGTTAAAAAATGAGATTACAATATAAAATCTCTTTTTTTTATAAGTTACTTTATCTTTCGAAAATAATCCAGTCTACTAAAATTTAGCAAATTACATTAATATAAAAAGTAGAAGATAAGACTAAAAAAATTACATAATGTCATAAAATAATTATAGACGAACAACAAAAAAATAAGAGTTCACTTAAAAAAAATTTATTAATTCACATCTAAATGTAGACATGATATGATATAATTATTTTACAAACAAGTAGATGAGTAGGAGGATTTATGTTAGACGAAAAAGAATTAGAAAACATGATGGAATTGGCAAAAAACGGCGATAAAATTATGGCCGAAATATAGATTTGCAAAATAATATAACTTGCTATTTGTAAAATAATATAACTGAAAAATTGGCAAATTAATTTAACTT
>CANQHD010000048.1 GCA_947623625.1 uncultured Bacilli bacterium | reverse complement strand
AAAGACATCACTCCTGTTACAACATCACTTCGAATCATAAACGGTGGAATACAGTAAGTAAATCCCTTTTCAATCATAAAGTCACGCGCATAAGTTAACATTGCACTTGATAGTCTAGCAACATCTCCCATTAAATAGTAAAAACCATTTCCACTTGTTCTTCCACTTGCTTCTTTATCCAGTCCTTTAAATGAAGCTAAAATATCGGCGTGATATGGAATTTCAAATGCTGGAACTTTTGCTTCTCCAAATCTTTGAACCTCTACATTTTTACTATCATCTTCTCCAATTGGAACAGAATCTGCAATGATATTGGGTATCATCATCATTTTCTTTTTTATCTTTTTACTGAGCATATCTTCTTGTTCTGTGAGTGCATCAATATCACTGCCCATTTTAGCTACTTCTTTTTTAATTCTTTCGGCTTCTTCTTTTTTTCCTTCTCGAATGAGCGTACCAATTTCAGCACTTAGCTTATTTTTTTGAGCTCTTTCTTCGTCCATTTTCGTTTTAACGTCGCGATAAGTTTTATCTAGTTTAGCAATTTCATCCACAAGGGGTAATTTTTCATCTTGAAATTTCTTTTTAATATTTTCTTTGACCATTTCTTTATGATCTCTAATTAATTGAATGTCAATCATTTGATTTATCTCCTTTTCAATAATTAAAAAAGGACAATACCCAAGGAGTAGAATTCTCTACGGTACCATCCTTTTTTTACTTTCTTTAATTAACGAAATCAGTTCAATTCCGGGAAATATTTTTCCATCTATAGGGTAGATAAATAAGTTCTTTTATTCGTTTGCACCAGCCACGAACTCTCTTAAAAAAAGAATTCTTATTATTAGTCCTAATCAAAGATTTGCTTTCATCATATCTTTTTTTGATGGATTTGTCAAATGATTTTTCCTATTTTGCTTCGACAATTAATTTAATGGCAGTTCTTTCTTCGCCATCAATCGCAATATCTGTAAACGCTGGAATGCAAACCAAATTATTTCCAGATGGAGCGAGAAATCCTCTTGCAATAGCAATCGCTTTTATCGCCTGATTAAGAGCACCTGCTCCTACTGCTTGAATTTCAACAGTTCCTTTCTCTCTAAAGACGTTTGCTAAAGCGCCCGCTACTGAATTTGGATTAGATTTAGATGAAACTTTAAGTGTTTCCATATTTTTATCATTCCTTTCTTAATATCTATTCTAATCTATGAGAAAGGAAAAGAAAAAAGACCTAAGAATTGGTCTTAAAATAAACTTTCTGGTTGAACTTGTCCAGTTGAAGTGTTTTGTTGAGCAACAGGTTGTGGTTGAGCTTGAACAACTGGTGGTGTTTGACTATTTTGATTTGAAATCTGTCCTATTTGAGGCATAATAAGCGTATCTTGTGAAACCTTATTCACAACTGGAGATGCTGGTTTTGGTTGTGGTGTAGAGACTGGTTGTGGTTGATTTTGAACAGGAATTGGTTGTGTATTTTGAAGCGGATTTGCCCCTCCATAAATTGGTCTATCTGCGTGTGGTGCCACATCTAGATTCGGAATAATAGAACTCACTCCTCCATAGATAGGAGCATGAGGTGTGGTTGGTTGTTTTTCTTGTTGTAGTGGAATCACAGGCTCAGCTGGAACTGGAGCTGGTTGTTGTAAAGGTTCTTTAACAATAGGCTCTTCTTTTGCTTGAGGCATACTAATACTATTTTGTAAAACAGGACTGACAATAGGTTCAACTGGTTTTTGTGTAATTGGCTCTGGAGTTGTATTTTGAACCACAGGTGGCGTTTGAGTTTGAATTCCTGGATTGGATGCTATAACAGAAGGCTCTGGTTGTTTTTCTTTCTCTTGTGGAACTGGATTGACAACGGGTGTTTGAATCACTGGAGCTACATTAGGAGAGCTATCCATATTCATTTGTTGTAGTGGAGTCACAACAGGTGCTGCTTTTTCCAATACTTCAGGAGTTGGTTTATCCGTTTTCTCACCATTTACTGGATTCGTTATTGCTTGAGGGGGCTGCATAACAGGTTGTGGTTGAGGCTGTACTTCCTGTTGAATTGGTCCCTCCACTTTTGGTGCTTGGGGCGCTTCCTGTAAAGTCGCTTCTTGTGCAGGTGCACCTTGCGTCACAGCTATTGGTTGACTTCCCTTTTTTCCGCTCGTTGCAATAAAAATAATCAGTGCAATGACTAATAGTAGTACACCTCCTGTAATCAACATCCCAGGAATCGTTGCAAACCACGACAAATCTAAAGCCAATATCATATATCCCATCTCCCTTATTTTATATTACTTTAATCATAGCAAAAAAAGACCTATTTTGCAAACACATTTTTTGATTCACAAATCTTTACATTGTAAAGAGTGTCCATAGTCCCTTTAAAGGTGGTTGAATTATAAAGTTCAGTCTTTCTTTCGTGACCGGATGGAGAAAAGATAAAGAATAAGCACATAAACATAGATCCATTTGTTCACACTTTCCATAACGATTATCTCCAAACAAAGGATGATTTCTACTTGCAAACTGAACTCTTATTTGATGTTTTCTTCCGGTTTTTAAAGTTACTTCTACAAAAGAGCAGTCTATTTCTTTCTTGTAGTCTAACACACGATAAGAAAGCTCTGCTTTTTTTCCAGTTGATGTTACAACAACATTCTCTCCCCTTTTTTCTAAAGAATCGAGCCACGTCCCCTCTTTTTCTCTAAAAGAGCCATGACAGAGTAAATAATATTTTTTGATAAAGAGCTTGTCTTTCATTTGTTGACTCAGTCGAGAGGCTGCTTTTGAAGTTTTTGCAAACACCATGACCCCTGTTGTTGGTTGATCGAGCCGATGAACAAGACCTAAGTAAACATTTCCAGGTTTTTGATATTTTTCTTTGATATATTTTTTTAAAAGAGTCAACATATCTTCATGATGGCTTCCATCTTTTTGGCTTAAAATTCCACTTGGTTTTTCTGCAACTAATATCTGATTATCTTCATAGAGTATTTTTATTTTCATGATGACCACCGACCATAAATACCACAAGGAAGAATGAGCTGTGTTTTTTCAATTGGAAGACCTATTTCTCCACAGGTTGTTATTCCATGATTTTTCTTTTCAACAAATTCTTTTAAAAGATTTGAAAGAACTGTTGGGCTCATTCCTGTTGTATAGCAGTTAATTAAAAAGAATAAGGGCTGATCACTTAATAATTGTGTGCACATTTTAACTAAATTTCCTAAGTCTTTTTCAATATTCCAAACTTCTTTGTTGGCGCCTCTTCCATAACTTGGGGGATCCATAATAATCGCATCATACTTGTTTCCTCTTCGAATTTCTCTTGCGACAAATTTAACGACATCATCAACAATATAGCGAATCGGACAATTTTCAAGGTGAGATGCTTTTACATTTTCTCTACACCAATCAACCATTCCTTTAGAAGAGTCAACATGAACAACACTTGCCCCTTTTGATAGGCATGCAACCGATGCTCCTCCTGTATATGCAAATAAATTTAAAACACGAATGGGACGATGGGCTTGTTCAATTTTTTCCATCATAAAATCCCAATTGACTGCTTGCTCAGGAAATAGCCCCGTGTGCTTAAAGCCCATTTGTTTAATACAGAAAGTTAAGTTTTTATAGTGAACTTTCCATGAAGATGGGACTTGTTTTAAGTTCTCCCAATAGCCTCCTCCTGTTGAACTGCGGTGGTAATGTGCATCTATTTTCCCCTCATAAACATCTCTTAAGACGCGATCATCCCAGATAATTTGAGGATCGGGTCTTAGTAATATTTTGTCTTTCCAACGCTCTAATTTTTCTCCATGTGCACAATCGATTAATGTATAGTCTTTCCACTGATTTGCAACATCCATCTTTCATTCCTTCTTTCCATAATAGTTTATCATGAAAAAGAAAAGAAACAAATGAAAAGAGTGAAGTTTATTCACTCAAATCGTCCAACTCTTGACGAAGCATTTTTGCTTTTTCTTCAACTTTAGATGAAGGTGCTTCTTCTAAAGAATACCATCCATTTTCAAAAAGAACTTCATATGTTTCTCTTTGTAGCTGTGAATAAGTATTCCACATATTTAAATAAACTTTGTAAAGATGCTCATTACTTGCTTCCGTAAGGGCAATAGCATAATTTTTAACCATTTCTTTTAGACAAGTTAAAATCGAATCTAAATAATCTTTATCATTCATTGCAATTCCCTTTGGAACTTCTGTTTTTGGATTAGCAATTTTCCCCAAGGTGAGCACCTCCTTCTTCAACTACATTGCAAATAATTTCTAAATGATTTTGAAAAGCATCGACACACTTTGAAATAACTTGTGCAAGGTTTTCATTTGTAACTTCTTCATAGGCATCAACGGCTTTTTTATAAGCGATGTAGTTCCACTGAAACATATCTGATAAATACTCTAAATCTTTGCCACTAATTATATTAGGGACTTTTTCATATTGTTCTTTCATATTTTCCTCCTGTTCTATAATCTAACCGAGATTCAATATTTTATTCAGCTAAATCAATATTTCTTTTGCTAGGTCCAACAAGCAATTTCCCATCTTTTGTAAAGCGTGAGCCATGACAAGGACAGTCCCATGTCTCATCTGTTTCATTATAAAGAAGCGGACACTTCATATGAGGACATTTCACTTCTGTTAAAATTTTATTTCCCGAACTATCAACTTGAACATAATAATTTTTCCCGTTGATTTTGGTCTTTTGAATTTTCTCTTTCGAAAAAAGAGGACCCAGGTATCCTTTTAAATAAGGGGTACTATAAATCAGTGAAGAAAGAAGTAAAGGAAGGGTTTTTCTTTTTGGAGAAAAAAGTGCTTCATATGGATTCACGCCTGTTTGTATTAAATCTGCTATGATTTTTCCAGCAAGAGTTGCATTGGTCATTCCCCAAGCACCATATGCAGTTGCAATATAAAGAGAGTCTTTAATTTTCCCAATAAACGGTAGATTATCATGACTATAAATATCTTGATTGATCCAAGAATGTGTTGGAGAAAAACCAAATAATTTTTGAAACTGTTCTTTTCCTTTTAAATAAGCATCTTCTTCTGTTATTAAATCCGTTAAGAGATGTTCCTTACAATTATAGATGACTTGATCTTTATAGAATCGAATAGAATGAAGCTCTTTATCTACATTGATTGCAGTGCATTTTTTCTTAAAGTCTACTTTTCCAGAGAAAACATAATCTCTTTTTAAATAAGTTTTAAGAGGAATAAGTAGTGGAAATAAAAAGAATGGATAATGGCAACAAATCGCAACTGTAGTCGCTGTTATTTCTCCTTGATTTGTCAAAATACGATATCCTTTTTCTAATGGAGTTATTTGTTCAACCCTTGTTTGTTCATAAATTTCCGTTTGATGAGAAAAAGTTTTTAAAAGTCTATTTAGATATTTTAAAGGATGAAAAGTATATGTTGGATAAACTGAAAATCCATAAGCTATTGTTTCATCTTGAACTGGTTTTGTTTTCTCATGAAAAGAATTTAAAAGTGCTTCTTCATCTTTGACTTTTTGAACATTTTTGGGATCGAGTGCAAATAAAATAGATTTTTCTTCTTCTAAATTGCAAGCAATTGAATGTTGTTTTATGATATCAACCAATAAAGACATCGCTTGTTTTTGACTTTGATAGTATTGATAGCTTTTCTCTTTTCCATATTGCTTTTTAATTTTTGTATAAACATCTTGTTGCAAAAAACTAATTTTAGCGGTTGTCTTAGCTGTTGTTTGCTGCAGGATCTCGCCCTTTTCTAAAAGAGTAATTTTTTGGTTGCTATCCTTTAAAAAATAAGCAAGAGAAAGCCCAGTCATTCCCCCACCAATAATACATATATCTGTTTTTAAAGGAAGTTTTTTTTAAGAATATTTTTCTTGGAAGTCGCATCTTGCCAAAGAGATTTTTTCATTGATATCACCATTATTAAAATGGATAAATTCTTGAAAATTATGCAAAAAAGAAACAGTGTTTAAGCTGCTTCTTTTTGCTTTTTTTGTTCTTGTTTTCTTTCATTTTTCTTTTTGGAATTGACTTTAGAATTAGAATTTTTCTTCTTGGTAGAGTGATTACCATTTTTCTTTGTCGCTAATTTTTTATTAGAATCTTTTGGATATTTTTCTCTTCCCAGTTTCTGAATACTTGGCTGGATTAAAACAATTCCTATAATTGTAAAGAATAAAGCGAGAATATAATTTCTTATCAAGATAATCACAAAACCTGATTCTTGATAAAGAATTTGAAAATTATACCAAGAAATTTCAAATCCTTCTTTATAAAGCATTGCAAAAGGAATGAAGAGAAAAGTTGTTAATGTTACAACAAAAATAGAAATACTTGTGATTGTAACTGAAAGATATTTATCTTTAACTCCTTCACAGAATGTAAAGCCTTTAAAAGCACAATATGCGATTAAAAGTGCAAAAGCTAAAAACATGATATTTCCATAGACATAGACAACAATCCAGGGAATAACTCCAATCATTCCTCCAACAAAAGCCCCTATAATACCTAAAACTTTGTTCCCTTTTTTCATAAGAAATACTACCCTTTCTATTTTAGATTATAACAAGGAGAAGATTTCTTTGTAAATAAGAAGTTATCGAAGAATGAGTTGATTTCTGATTTCTAAAAGCTGTTTGACACCTCTTGACTGTTGTTCGATTATTTCTTTAGCAAGTTGCCTTAATTTAGGATTGATTGGATACATTAAAACATTTTTGCACATTAATATAGCTCCTTCATGATGCGGAATCATCTCGGTTACAAAATCAAGTGTAATATCAATGCTTCTTGCACTTTCCATCATACGCATTATCATTCTTCTTGTGATAGATAAATATGTATTGTAATAAGTAAGCGCTGTTTGACTGTCGTTTTGATCACTTGAACTTGTTCGATTAATTATGCGCATCGTTTCAATCTCACGTGTTTGTGTTTTGATAATATTTTGAGCAATTTCTGTTAAAGTAGGACTCACTGGATACTTCAGTAGATTTTGACACATTAAAATTGCTGCTTCATGGTGAGGAATCATCGCTTTAATAAAGTCTTTTGTAATATTAGAGGTAGATGATCCTGATAACATTCTTCTCTCCATCGTATTTAAAATTTGGTCAAACCGCATTAAATATTCATTTGCATCATAAAAATTTTGATTTTCCATTTTATCACCTATTCTATCTTATGAGATAAAAATAGATAAATATGAAAAAATTACGCTTCAAAAATGATGGTACTTTTCGCTAACTTTTGATAAATTTTAATGTTTCTTTTCCTTTCTCTTTCCCGGAAAAATAAATCATAAACTATCTCCCATATAGCAACCCATCCAGCAACTAAGAAAATTTCGCTTAATATAAAGTCAAAAATTTTGGAAATAAAAATCAAGAGAATTCCTAAAAGAAGTAAGAAAATTCTTTTGACATCAACGATAGAATCTTCCAACATATAAAATTGAGATTTTTTATCATAATATTCATAAAGAACTTTCTTAAAGTTTTCTTGTTCTTTTTTAGAAGAAAGTCCTTTTATCCTAAGAGTAATTGTCCCTTTTTTCACATAGGCAACTCTTTACCAAATAATCATTAAGAGCTGATGAGAGGAGTTTATCATTAAACTCATTAAAAATTCCCCTACGATTTTGAACTGTTACTAAAACTTCATTATCCATTCATTTCACGCCTTTATTATTGTTTTATTTATTATAACATATCCATTTTAGATTGGTATTAAAAAGTACGTATCTTTTTATTCGTCTAACAATTTTTTCTCATTTTCTTATCTAGCCTTAGTCTTTTTACTTCATCTTGATTGGCTTTTCTTGCTATTACATCAACGAATCTTTGATGAAGTTCAGTTTCTTCTTGAGTATAAAATGTTTCTGGATTACTTCCTTGAGTTAATATTAATTCTTGAATAGAGATAGTTTCTAATTTTTCTTTTTTACTTTTTCTTGAAAAATAGCCATTATAACACACTAATTCTTTAGATCCTCCAGCTTTTATATATTCGTTTACAAATAATCTTAAATCCGGATCAGCTCGATCAACGCCATACATCATTGGAATATCTATATTTCTTTTAAATTCTTTAGCAAACAAAAATGCTCTATGAGGACCCAAGCGATTTCCACCACGGGCAATAATTCGATACATAACACAATTGAATATTTCTTCGTTTTGATAAGTCCATTTATCATATCCATTCACAGCTTTTACAAATTCACTGTCTTTAGGAATTTTAATTTTCTTATCTTGAATTAATTTGATGACTTCTTTGATATTCTTGCCTTCCAAATCTTCACTTGAAATTCCTGGGATAACATAATCCATATATTCTGCCATTTCAACAGTTCCATCTTGACTTAAATGTAAGTGCGCAGAACTAGAATCACAGTCCCAATAAACAATATCTTGATATTGAGGCTTTAGAAGCAAAAATTTTTCATCACGAGGCAAAGAATCAATAAATGCTTGCACATTATAAAATTCATCCCAATCTAAAACTCCAACTTCTGAATCACTTCCTAATAAGTCATGAATATATGGATTATCTTGAAACATAACTTTACTCACTTTTGCATCTTCTTGCCTACTTCCAAAAATAAATCTATCCACTTCATAGTCAGGGTATCTTAACTCATACCACACTGCCATTTTTTCAATAAAGTTTCTCATTTTTATTAAAAGGTGTTGTTGATCCATTTCCGTATAATATCCTTTAATCATATTATCTTTATACCATTTAATAAATTGGTCGACTTTATCATCTAAGTCTATTGTCTTTTTACCTATATTGGATTGTATTTCTCCTTTCATTATTCTCTTTGATTTTAATAATTCATCTTTAAAACTCATCTTAACCTCCTTAAGAATCATTCAATAAAAGATATTATATCACAATTTTATATCTAGAATTTTCTCAAATCTAAAATCTCTAGTATCTAATAGATACCAATTATTTTGAATGGTGACAAATAAAACTTACTTCTTAGTTGATCTTCTTTTTTCTAATTTCTTTATAGGATCGTTATTTTTTAATAAAGATAATATTTCTATTTCTTCCCGACTTCCGTAGTTAATTATGTATAAAAAACACTACAAACCCTTATTGTAAAAGGAAATGCAGTGTTTTTAATTT
>CANQHD010000047.1 GCA_947623625.1 uncultured Bacilli bacterium | reverse complement strand
ACCACCTTTTATGATGTCATTATATATCTAAAATTACCCCCCCCATTTTTATTCTCAACTCGCATATTTTTGCAATCATTTGTTCGCTTATTATTCTTTGAAAAAGAAGGTTTTCATCGCTTACTCATCTTCTTATTTCTTCATACTTTTCATGAATGGACTCTACAAAAATCATGTTTTTCTTTTGTAGTCAGAGGCACACGCGGAACGAGCGATTGTTGTTGCTATTACCATTGTTGTTGTTGAAGTAGAAAACACCTGCGATTGTTGTATTGTTATAGCCACCACCACGGAGAAACCACGGGTTGGACGAAGTAACCATGTTACTGTTATCACCGTTTTTATCCATTCATTTTTATTATACACTTTTTTTACTAAATCAGTGCTTTTCTTGTAAATGTTTCAACGTCTTTATTAATATAGACATCAATTATTCCTGGATTGACAATCTTAATAAATCCTAATCCATTAATCACTAAGTCTTCATCATATTTCATTTCATAAGTTCTTTTCGATAAATCTTTTAAATCTTCATGACGACTGTTTAAATACCTTTTAGTTTTTAATTCATTGGATACATATAAAGTAAAACTATTTCTTTCTCCTTCCTTATAATCAATTCGAACCAAATCTTCAATGATGATTGTTTGTCCTTTCTTTATCTGGTAAGTCTTGGGTTTAATTTCTTTCTTTGGGCTTAATTTTTTAAACATATCTTTACTTACAAAATTCGTAATGCTTCCGACTTCTACTAACCCTGGAGTATCAATTAATGTTAAATAGTCATTGATTTCCATCTTAATTGTATTTAAAGTCGTGGATGGAAGTGGAGAAATAGTAAGTTCTCCTTTATTTTCAGAATAATTTTTCAATAGCTTATTAATTAAAGTACTCTTTCCTGCATTGGTATGTCCCACTACATAAACATTATTCGTTGTTTGATGATACTTAATTCTTTTAAGCAAATAATCAATATTTTGATTTTTTTCTGTACTAATCACAATAATTTCTTCAAAAGGAATTTCCATATGTTCAAAGTATTGTACAATCTTTTCTTCTTTCACAGATTTTGGAAGAACATCTTTCTTATTAAGAACTAAAATCATTTTATTTGGAATATATTTTCTAATTTCTGTGACATCTTTATCAATATTTAATAAATCAACAATATATAAAACAAGATCTTTTGTCTTACCGACACTTTTTAATATTTCAATATATTCATCATTGGACTTAGTCACAACTTGATAGTCTCCATAGTTTTTTATTCTAAAGCATCTTTGACAGAAGTCATTTTCTAAGCTTGTGGTAAATCCTTCTTTCAAAACATTGCTATCTTGAAGCAAAACTCCACAACCCTTACAATGTTTTTCATTTTCCATAATATGCACCTCTTTTAAATTTTCCCTTTCGACTATAATGATTGATAATTCTTTTTTCAATAAAGCGATTCAAATAGGTAATCTTTAAATCTTTATTTCCTAGGGCATCTACATAGATAGTATATGCACCAAACCTATTTCCCGCAAGAATATCTGTGAGAAGTTGATCTCCTATCATAGCCATTTCAGTTGGTTTTAATTGATAACGCTTTGCGATTTCTTTTGGTCCTTTAATAGATGGCTTTTTAGCATGAGCTATACCGTCTATTTGTAATTTTTCTTTATAAGATAGAACACCTTTTTTTAAGCTATTTGATAAAATCAACACAATAAAATTTTTCTCTAATTTTCTAATGAGTTTAATCACTTGTTCACTTGGTTCTTTCTCGTCAATATATCTTAGTGTGTTATCAAGGTCAAAAACAAGGCACTTAATGCCTTCTTTTTTTAATTTGTCGTAAGGAATTTCATAAATATTTTTCTGATACATTTTCGGTAGAAACATCAAAGTTCTCACCTCGCTTTTTTATTATATCTAACTTTCTCATCTTTTTCAAATTAATTATTCACGCGTTGCGTTACCATTTCCGTTTGATTCTCTATTTTTTTAAAAACATAACCGTTATTTTTACCATAGCGAATGATATTTCTTAAAGCATCTTTTGTATAAGACTTAATATCATGCATAAGAACCATATTGACTCTATTTCTAGAAAGGGCGTTAACAACATTTTGATAGACAACATTAGGATCCGTTGTTTCTCCCGCATCACCACTTGAAATATTCCAGTCATAATAACGGTAACCTCTCAGGATGACTTCTCTTGTTAATGTGCTCATAATTCCAGGACTATATTTTCGACTAACCGTATTGCTGCTTCCACCTGGAAAACGAATAATTCTTGAATCCTGTCCTGTAATTCTTAAGACACGATCATGAACAATATTTAAATCATTAAAATAACCCTCTACTGAACTATAAACTGTTTGATAATTGTGACTTGCTGTATGAAGAGCAACTGTATGTCCTTCATTATATTCTCTTCTAATGAGTTCATCTGGTCCTCCATTGGTTACAAAGAACGTTGCTTTCACGCCTTCTTCTTTTAAAATATTTAAAATGGCATCTGTTGTTCCATATTTAGGTCCATCATCAAATGTTAAATAAATAGTTCCTTTTGAACTTGGTACGATAACATGAACCGTTCTTTTTGCTTCACTTTTATTACCAGCACTATCTACTACTGTATAAACAAGTTCATAGTTTCCTAATTTTGAAGTATCCACATTTCCTGTTACTTCAACTTTATCATGAAGATTATCATCACAATTATCACTCACTTCATATCCAAGCTCCTGGTAAGTTCCATTCTGATAAATGGTTATTTCATCTCCACCTAATAAAGATATATGAGGAAGTTCTTTATCTTCATAAACAAGAGTACGTACTAATACTTTTTTATTTCCTTCTTTATCCGTAACTTGATAAGTAATTTTATCTTCACTTTCTCTTATTTTTACTTTTTTAGATAAATCACCATCTACATTATCCGTTGCTTTATATCCTAACTCTTCGTACTTTTTACCTGGACATAGAGAGACTGTTTCTCCTCCTGTTAACTCTATTTTAGGCTTTTCTATATCCTTAACGATAACCGTTCTTTGAATACTTCTTTGAAAAATTCCGGTTTTTATTTGATAGATAATTTTATAAGTCCCCTTTTTCTTAGAATTTACCTTTCCCTTTATTTTAATATTTTTTGAAATATCTTTTCCATGATAAGTTGCTTGGGCACCACTTTCTTGATAAGTTCCATTAATATTAACAAAAAGAATTCTTTTTCCTTTTAATGTAATATTAGGTGTTGCATAATAAAGAAAAGAAAAAATAATACTGAAAAATAAGACAATAATAATTCCAAATAAAATTACTTTTTTTCTTTGGTCCTTTCTTTCTTTTTTCATTTCTAACTCCTACTTTTTTCGACCATTTTCTACGTTTATTATAGCTTTATTTTAGAAAAAAGTCTAGCATCTAGCACTATTAATAACATGAAAAAAAAGAGAAATATTATTCCCTTTCGTAATGATTTTCTTTCATAAATTCTCTTAATATTTTTGTAAGAGCTCTTTTTTCAATGCGTGAGACATAACTTCGTGAAATTTTTAACTCTTTAGCAATTTCTTTTTGGGTTTGTTCATCTTGATTATTAAGACCATATCTTCTCATTAAAATATCTTTTTCTCGTTTTGTTAATATATGCATATAGTTTTTTAAATGTTCAATATTGTCTTTATAAGTAATTTCTTCAATAAAATCCGGTTTTGGTGCTTTTAAAATATCCAGAATAGCAATTTCATTTCCTTCTTTATCAAACCCAACTGCTTCATTTAAAGATATATTTTTAGCATTTTTATTATTGGCTCGAAAATACATCAAAATTTCATTTTCAATACATCTTGCACAGTAAGTTGTAATTTTTGTTCCATGTTCACTAGAGTATGAATCAATTCCTTTAATCAGTCCGATCGTTCCAATACTAATTAAGTCATCTTGATCTACATTTTTTGTATCAAACTTCTTAACAATATGGGCAACCAAACGAAGATTATGTTCTATTAGTAAATTTCTTGCAGAAACATCCCCAAGAGTTTTTCTTTGAATTGCATCTTCCTCTTCTTCTTTTGAAAGAGGCTCTGGAAATATTTGATTGGAGTAAGATGCTGTAATACCAAGAAGTCCTTTAATAATTGAGATTAAATTTAAAAACATTTATTTACTCACCTAATAAAATTTTATGAAAGCCTACAAGAAAAAAGACGTATATTGTCGTTTTTATTTTATTTTTTGAAAGAAAGAAACTTTTTCTTCGAATGAAGCATCTTTTTCTCGTTTTAATTGTTCTTCTAATTTTGGAATAAATGGACAAGGCACTCCTAAATTTTCTCCTTGCTTTAAAATATCCAAATAAAAGTAAGCTTTTAAAGGACTATTCTTTACCTCTTCACTAAAGGATAGAAGATATGGAAAAAGATGATATTGATAAGTATTCGCTTTTATTTCAGAAAGAAAATGATTTGGTTTTTCAAATAATTCATCTTCTTCAATCATACTAATTGAAACTAAATCTTCAAAAATAGGATATAAATTTGATTTTCCTTTTTCTTTTAAATAGGATTGAACCTGACTCATTTTAAAAGTAGAAAGCATTTTAAAGTTTGCAAGAGTCTCATAATTTGTTTTAAAACGAGCTTTCTTAATGATTTCTTCAAGAAGAATATCTAAAATATTTTCACTGTTATTTTTACTTTGATGATATTCTTGATTTAACTTTTTTGCTTGTTCATAGTCTTTTTTTGCGATTGCTTCAAAAAATGTTTGTGCTTGTGTATTTTGTCTCATTCTAATTTTTTCATCACTTAAAAGCAACCGAACCAATTCAAGGGCTTGACTTTCCTGCTGTGTTAAATGAGTATAGAGTTGTTTATGTTCTAAAAACATTAGAAGTCCTTCAAAATTTTTTTCTTTCTCAAGTAATAATTCTTGAGATAACTCTCTATTATTTTTTATGACACATTTTTGTAATAAATCAATTAAAATTTTATCTTCTTTAGAGATGATTTCACCTTTTTTATATTTTGCTCGTATTTTCTTTAATGCATCTATTGTACGTGCATTATCAATTGATTTTCTAATTTCATAATCAAGTGGATCTTTCAATGGATAACTACGAAGTTGACAATTTTTAATCCAATTATAATCTAATGGTAACAATTCAAGTTGATTCAATAAAAATAAATAAAGATGATAATCAGCTTGATAAGATGATGAAACAACTCCAAGTGAAGAAAGAGAATCAACAGCTTTTGAATAGTTTCCACGATACAAATAATCTTTAAATTCTTCAAAAGAAATCGTCTCATTATCTATATCAAGCATTTCTTCTAATTTTATCATTTCAACATTTCCTTTCTTTTTAAAAGCAGTGTCTTATCCGTTAAGTATCCTTCTTGATTAAACTGATTGGACAAAAGTACTGGATACATAGTGATAATATTAGAATTTCCAGCAAATGTACAAGCAATTAAATCTTTCGTAGGTTGCTTATTTACTATTCCAACTGTTCCTTCCATTTGGATGATATATTGATAAGAAAATCCAAAAAATAATGGGTTAATAGCTTGCATTTTTTCAGTTGCTTCTTCGACAAGAAAGGGAATATTAATATACTTTAAAAAGTAACAATCACGCACATTTCCTTCGATATGTTTTTCTAAATGTCGATATAGACTTTCATTATTTTCTGAAAAGTAGCGTTCAAACATATAAATTTTTTCAAGTGGTTTCCTAATAGCAGAATTATTCGGATTTAAAACGGCTTGAAAAAATCTATCCATTTTTTGTCGTTTTAAAAATTCTTGATGTTCAACTGGCAAAGATGTCAGTAAATCCATATTTTTATCCACTAAAGTAATACCAACAAGCTCATGAATTACTTTTTCTCTATATTTTGGTGAATCTAGTAAAAGTTCTATTAAATTTTTTGCTGTTTCTAACTCTCCTAGACTTTTTTTAATATGTACTGCTTCATAAAGAGTTTTTTCAAGGTCATTTTCAAACTGACTTAATTTATCAAAATAAGTAAGCGCTTTTTGAAAGTTCATTTCTAATTCTTCAAGATAAGATTTTTGAGCAAGATAAGCAGGTATATTATTAGGTAGATTTGATAAAATTTCTCTTGCTTTTTGATAATTATCGACTTCTAAATAAATCTTAGATAATAAAATGCAACTTGAATCATGATAATTTGTTCCAAGTAGTAAATTGAATAAGTGAATTGCTTCATCATATTTTTGTTGTTTTTCTAAACAATTAGCCAAATTATAAATTTCTTCATATTCGCTGTTTGCTCCCAAAACAATCTCCCCCTTGTTAAAAACTTTTTTTCAAGGGCATATTATAGAAGAAAATTTTAATGACGTCAATAAAATTACACATGAATTGGATTAAAATCGACTTCTACTTTCACTTTTCCACTTCTTGCATAATGAATAATTAACTGATGAAGAACGGATTTTAAGTTTTCTTGATATTTATATTTTAAAATAATACGAAAGCGATAAACATTATTTATTTTGTAAATACTATCTGGAGTTGGTCCTAAAAGAATGGTTGATGTTAAATACTTCTCGAGGATTTTTTTAACTTTTAATGATTCACGATAACAGAGTTTCTCATCTTTTGATAAAATTTTTATACATGCAAGATAGTAGTATGGTGGATATTTCATGAGTCTTCTATTTTCCATCTCTTTTTTATAAAAGGAAAGATAATCGTTTTTGGCAGCATAATGAATGGCATAATGATCTTTATTATAAGTTTGAAGATAAACCTCTCCTTTTTTTAAACTTCGACCACTTCTTCCTGCAACTTGCGCAAGAAGAGAAAAGGTTGCTTCACTGCTTCTAAAATCTGGAATATTTAAGGAAGTATCTGCATTCATAACACCAACGAGTGTAACGTTTGGAAAATCAAGTCCCTTAGCAACAATTTGTGTTCCTAATAAAATATCTGCTTCTTGATTTGCAAATGAGGTGATTATTTTAGCATGAGCTCCTTTTTTATTTGTGGTATCAAAATCCATTCGAAGAACACGAGCTTGTGGTAAATATGTATGTAGTTCTTCTTCTATTCTTTCTGTTCCAACACCTAAGTCTTTTAAAGCATTTTGATGACAATTTGGACATTCTTTGGGAAGATTCGTTCCATAACCACAATAGTGGCACCTTAAGTTATTCGATGATTTATGATAAGTTAGTGTAATATCACAAGTAGGACATTTAATTACTGCCCCACAATTTTTACAAGTAATAAAAGAAGCATATCCTCTTCTATTCAGAAGTAAAATTGCTTGTTCACCTCGCTCAAGTGTCTTTTGAAGCGCTTCTTTCATCTCTTGAGAAAAATGACCTTGAACTTTTCGCATGGCTTCATTCATATCAATAATCTTGACATTTGGAAGTGTTCCTCCACCAACACGATTTGGAAGTTCAATTAAATAATAGACTCCCTTTTTCGCGCGTGCATAAGACTCTAATGTTGGAGTCGCACTTCCCATAATAACTTTAGCGTTATGATATTCTGCTCTTATTTTAGCAATTTCTTTGGCATCATATCTTGGATTGTTTTCTTGTTTATAAGAATCACTGTGCTCTTCATCAATAATAATATAAGCGAGTTTTTTAAAAGGAGCAAAGATAGCACTTCGAGCCCCAATCACAATATCTACTTCTCCTCTTTCGATTTTTCGCCACTCATCATATTTTTCTCCATCTGATAAAGCACTATGAAGAAGGGCTATTCTGCTTCCAAATCTTGAACTAAAACGTTCTATCATCTGTGGAGTTAAAGAAATTTCAGGAACTAAAACAATACTTTGTTTTCCCTCTTTTAAAGCGTTTTCAATCAGTTCCATATAAACTTCTGTTTTTCCACTTCCAGTAACTCCATGAATTAAAAAAATTTTATCTGGACTTTTTTCTATTTCTAAAACAGCTTTTTGTTGTTCTTCTGTTAAAGAATATCGTTTCTTATTACCAATTGAAAAAACATTTCGATAAACTTCTTCCTCTTTTTCTTCTAAGTAGCCCTTGGCAACAAGAAGTTTAATTCTTGCAAGTGAAACATCTTTTAAATCCTCTTTTCTTTTCGGACCATCTCTAAAGCGAAATAAAAGTTGTTTTTGACGCTCATTCAAATCGTCTGATGGTTCCTTTACAAGATAAAATACCCGTTCATATTTTTTTGAAACTTTTTTCTTTCCTCCTGCTTTTAAGCTTTTAGGAAGCATCGCTTGATAACAGTATATTAAAGATGAGAGTGTTTCTTCTTGCATTTTCTTTCCCAATTGTAATAACTCTTCATTTAAAATAACTTCATCATCGAGTACTTGAATAATTTCTTTTAATGTGTAAGATGTCTTTTGGTTTTCTTTAAGTTCCACAACAAATCCTTCCAAAATTCTAGTCGCAAAAGGAACTTGTACTCGAATGCCAATTTTTATTTTAGTTTTTTCTTTTTCTGGTACAAGATATGAAAAAACTTTATCAACATTTTTATTGGTTACTTCTACTAATACACCAGCAATCAAAGCATTCACCTCCTTCATTTTAGTAGAAAAAGTGTAGTCCTTCTCTACTTTTATTTTACACAAACAAGTGTTTTTTTCTCCCTTATCATATCACAAATTTTTATTTGTTTGACGAAAAAAACAAGGTTCTTTTGCCTTGCTATTGATTCTTTTTATTTAAGGGTTAGCGCCACTCGGAACGAGTAACCGCCGTCCGCTCCTCCATTAGCATAACCAAAGTAGAAAACACCTGCGCCCTCCGCAAAGTTATAGAAACCACCACGACCGAACCACGGGTAGGTAGTAGAAACCATCCCATTCCTATCACGGTACCAACCTACCGTTTCACTTAAGGCATGTCCTTTACATACACTATTATTACATGCTGTTGGTGCATTATCTGTTTTATATATATCTATGTAATTATCTTTAGAAGTATCAAATATAAGTTTCGAAAATCCTGGTGTCTTATTGTAATTTCCCATCACGTATTCCCATGCGCCTCCTGACATATCGTACACTCCATAAATGTTTCCTGTTGTACTTGCTCCCGGTCCTTTTTGTCCCGCTCCATCACCGGCACTTTCTAAGTTATTATATGGTATACAGAGTGCGGATGGTGATAAGCCTGGTGCTCCTCCTGAACAGCCGGTTTTATATCTCTCACTTTCACTGACATAATAATTATTAATATAAACTTCTTTATTTGTTCCTTGATAATCATTGTTTCCATACTTTCCATATTTGCTTTGGGTGAGGTATGCTACCGCTGCCCATTCATCATTTTTCATCGCATGACTATCATATATTGTTTCACTCATTCCAAAGGCAGCATTTCCTGCAATTTCTTTTGCTGTACTATAGATATTACTGACGTTAATACTTCTCCATGAGTATACATTTGGTTTGATGATTATATTTTGTGGTTCGCTTACATTTTTCTCTGCTGCTGTTGTTGTATCTGCTCCTTTATATCCACTCTCAAACTTTCCTACCCATATTCCTGAGAGTTCCTTATTTCCTAAAGTAAATGCATCTGGTGTATACCAATCAGTATCGCTTGGAGTGTCAGTCGTATATTTTGCTGTTCCATTATCTTTTGTTTCTGTATTTACAAACTTCACTTCAATCTCTCCTGGCAATGCTTTACTACTTCCATTTTTTCCATAATCTCCTTGAATAGTATAACT
>CANQHD010000046.1 GCA_947623625.1 uncultured Bacilli bacterium | reverse complement strand
ATCTCAAAGAGATATTAGAATTGTTTGGAATTTTCAAACTTAAAAATATATTGTGTGGATAAGGTAATCGGAGCAACTGGTCCGACGGGACTTACTCCTACCTTTACAATTGGAACTGTTACAACAGGAGCTCCTGGAAGCGCTGCGAGTGTTACTATTACACCAACTTCTTAATAAGAAAGGTGATATTTTTGAATTATGCATTAAATTTTGTTTTACCACGGGGTGATATAGGTCCAACGGGTCCTCAAGGGATTGCTGGAACAATCGGAGCAACCGGTCCTACCGGTCCTCAAGGGGTCGCTGGAACAATCGGAGCAACCGGTCCTACCGGTCCAATTGGTCCTGGAACTGGACTTTCTGCTTATGGCGGAAGATATAATAATACAGCAAGTACCATCAGCTTATCCATACTTAGTCAAACACAGGTTCCTCTTGAAGTAACTATGCCAAATCTTGCAGTAAATTATTCACCAAATAGTCTTGTTATTACTCAATCCGGAAATTATGAAATTAACTTTTATTTAAATTTAACAGCAACAGTCGCCACCACTATTACAACAGCAGTTCGAATAAATGGAACCAATATTCCTGCAACCGTGATTTCTAGAGCACTTTCTGTTGCAACGAGCAGCATTTATAATGGAAGTGTCATTGTCGCTTTAAATGCAGGAAATACCATTGATATGGCAATATCAGCACTCTTGGCTGTAGGAGTTACTCTTGGAACTGGAACCAACGCAGTCTTAACTGTTAAAAGACTAAGCTAAAAAATGAGTCTTAACGAAAATAGACTCATTTTTCTATTGAATAAAATAAATATAATTTTCTTTTCGTTTAGAAGCTTCTCTTTCTTCATCCTGATATCCTAAAATACAAAATCCAATTCCCTCGTAAGAACCAGTAATACCAAGACTTCTTAAAAGTTCTTTCCCCTCTTCCATTTCAAACACTTCTCTAGCTCTAAAAATATAGCAACTTCCAATACCAAGTGATGCAGCAGCATTCATCAAATTTCCCATGACTAAACTTCCATCATAAAGATATGTAGACACTGATTTATCAGCAAGTACTGCAAGAACAACAGGAGCACCATAAAATGGATCTTTATCTTGTCCCAAAACTTGAGCGTTTAACTGAGCTAACTGATTTCGAACAGAAGTATTTGTGACAGCTAAAATAATGGGAGATTGTTTGTTCATTCCCGTTGGAGCATAAGTTCCTGCTTCTAAAATCTGAGCCAAGATCTCATCAGGAATGGGATCTTTTTTATATTTTCTTATGCTTCTTCTTGAAAGAAGTGTTTTGATCGTTTCGTTCATTCTTATTCTACCTCAATAAGCTCATAATCACGTGTTCCAATTCCTAAAGCTTCTGCTGCTTCAATAGTATGAATTCCATGTCTTGAGTTGATTCTCTCAAGTAAGTGATCACGTCCTTCATCATCCGAATTTTGAACAAGGTCAATACATGCTTGATCGATCGCAACAGGATCTGTTGATGCTAAAATACCTATATCTTTCATACAAGGATCTTCTGCAACGTTACAGCAATCACAGTCAACAGACATATTGCACATCACATTAATATAGACAATATTGTCTTTAAAGTAATCCACTACACTTGCAGCAGCATCTGCCATGGATTCTAAAAACTGAATTTGATCGGTTTGAAACATTTCTTCATAAGTTCCATCTTCTTTTCCAGCACAATGAATATAACGTTTTCCTTTAGAAGAGGCAACTCCAATAGACAGCTGTTTTAAGGCACCACCATATCCTCCCATTGGATGTCCCTTAAAGTGAGATAAAACAAGCATAGAATCATAGTTTTCAATGTGCTTTCCAACATAATTTTTGTGAAGAATTTTTCCATTTGGAATTTCAAGAGTTTTATCTCCTTCACTATCCATTAAATCCACATTAAAGTATTTACTCCACTCATGGCTTTCTAATAGTTTCAAATGTTTCTCAGTTGTATCTCTTTCTCCATCATAAGCAGTATTACATTCAACAACCGTACCATTTACATATTCAATCATAGGTTTCATGAATAAAGGACGTAAGTAATTTTGATTTCCAGCTTCTCCTGAATGAACTTTAACAGCAACTCTTCCTTTTAATTCTCTTCCTAATTTTTGATACATTTTAACAACACTCTCTGGTGTTAATTCTTTAGTGAAATAGACTTTTGCTTTTTCCATTTTCATCTTCCTTTCTTATTTATATTATAGCTAAAATAAAGTATTTTAACAATTCATTTTATAAAAAAAAGAGAGCTTAGACTCCCATCGTTGATGTCTCAGGTAAAGTACTACCACCATCTATTACAATTCCTTGAGCTGTAATGTAGCTTGATTCATCACTGGCTAAAAAAGCTGCCAACTCTCCTAATTCTTCAATGGTTCCTAAACGTTTCATTGGAATCGCTTGAGCAATCCCTGAAACAACACTCGCAGGATCTTCAGGACTAGATAGACTCGCCATCGCATCCACCATTGGCGTATGAATGTATCCTGGCATGATGGCATTGACTCGAATATCATCTTTTACAACTTCTGCAGCAAGTCCTTTTGTAAAACCTAAAAGAGCCGCTTTGGTTGTCGCATAAGCAACTTCTCCACTATCTGCAACCATAGGTCCTGTTACACTCGATAAATTAATAATCGATGCCTTTCTATTTTTCATAAAAGGAAGAGCTGCTTTAGTTACGTTCCAAGTTCCTTTAATATTGATATCAAAATGTTTATCACGAATGGCATCATCCATCTTTTCAAAAGTTTCTAACTGACAAACTCCAGCATTATTGACAACAATATCAATCGCACCATAATTTTGAACAACTTCTTGGATAATAGATGTAACTTTTTCCCTCTCTCGAATATCTACCAAATACCCTTCTACTTCACATCCATCTTTTTTTAATGTCTCAACCGTATCATTTAACTGATTGCTATAGTCTAAAATAATCACTTTAGCACCATACTTTAAAAAGACTTTGGCAATACCAAGACCATTTCCCATGGCTCCACCTGTAATAATAGCAATTTTATTTTCTAATTTTTTCATCTTTTTCCTCTTCTTTCTCCAATTTATTTAATAAGCCATCTTCCATATTTATTTTAGTTGGAATAACATATTTAGCACTCACTTTATGCATGATTAAATTGGTCATAACCTTCATTGCTCTTGAACCATCAAACCAAACTGGATTATCACTATTTTCTCGAATTGTATCAAGAGACGTTACTAAAGCATCTCGATCATAAAAATCACTTTGTTCATTTGTAATCATAAAGGGTTGGTTTTCACTTTTATAAAGGGTATTTTTAAACAATTTATATCCAGCATTTTGATACCAATATATATGATTTCCTCCTGCTAAAACAAGGACTTCTGCCTGCTCTTTTATCTCACCTATTTGCTTTTCTATATATTGATAGACTTCATCAAAAGTACAAGATGCTACATCTTCTTTTAAACTTTCAAATTTCTTTGTGATATCAACGACACCAAAATCATAATACTTTTTAGAAAATATCTTTTTATCTTTTACAAAAATAAGTTCCGTGGAACCACCGCCACCAATAAAAATACAAAGTGGTTTTGAAAAAGAAATGGTACTGTAGCAACCAAATGCTGTAAGATGTGCTTCATCTTCCTGTGTAACTATTTCAATTTCTGTTTGATATTTTCTTTTAAAGTCTTGATTAATTCTTTCGATCTCTTCTTGAGGAAGAATTCGAAAAATACTACAACCAAATACATGAATATGCTTGGTTTTTTTCAGTGCTGTTTGCATCATATCATCTAATTTTATCCAGTCATTTTCATATATTTTTCCTAATTCTAGATAGTGTTTTTTAAACTCGATTGTCTTAGATTCTTCAAAGACTAACTTACCATTTTCATAAATATGTGTTTTTGTGTTATTGCTTCCTATTTCAATAATTCCTATCATTTGCTTTCACGCACCCAGCCTTCTTAATTTCTTGCAGCGCCATCCACGGGCAAATTAACACCTGTGATATAGCTTGCCATATCACTTGCTAAGAAAAGAAATGCATTGGCAATATCTTTGGGTTCTGCTATTCTTCCAAGAGGAATGGTTCGAATCAGTGGAGCAATTACATTATCTGGTAATGCAGCAATCATATCCGTTTTAGTAATACCAGGAGAGACAGCATTCACTCGAATGTGAAAAGGTGCAAGTTCCCGTGCAAGAGACAAAGTAAGTCCATTCACAGCAAACTTACTAGCAGGATAACCTACTCCGGATGGTTGTCCATAAATACTCACCATAGAACTTGTATTTAAAATGACTCCTTGATTTTCTTCTTTCATATAAGGAACGACTGCTTTTATCGTATGAAACATAGCAGTTACATTTAAATCCATTATATTTTTAAAGTCTTCACTCGTCGTTTCTTCTATTTTTTTATCTGCAGCTATTCCTGCATTGTTTACCAAAATATCAATATGACCATATTCTTTATGAATTTCATCCATCACTTGTTTGACATCTTCATAATTGCTTAAATTAGGAGCATACCCTTTTACTTTTTTTCCTTCTTTAGAAAGAGCTAAAACCGCTTTCTCTACTGTTTCTTTTTTCGATCCAAAAAGAATGACTTGAGCATTATTTTCTAAAAATGTTCTTACAATTTCAAAACCAATTCCTCTTGTACCCCCTGTCACAATTGCAACTTTATTCTCTAAATCAATCATAAAACACCTCTTTCCTACTATTTCTAAAGGAATTATATCATACTTTTATTTTTTTATGATCAATTTATCAAATACTTTTAATAAAGATGGAAGAATGAATAGAATTAAAAGTGTTGAACAAATGGTTCCTTGAGAAATGGTCGTACAAATCATCGAAGTTGTATAAGATGAAAAGTTACCAATAATAATTGTAACTATAGAAAGAATAGAAGCACTTGTTAAAATAGTATGAATGGAGTACTCATAAGCATGTAAAATAGCATCTCTAACAGCCATCTCTTTTCTTGCTTCAATATAATAGGATGTATATAAAATAGCATAATCAATCGTTGCTCCCATTAAAATACTTTGTACAATTAAAAGTGCAATAAAATAAACTGAACCACTTTCAAAGGATAATATTCCCATTGTAATATAGACAGATGTTTGTATTAAAAGAACTAATATGGTTGGTATTAAAAGCGATTTAAATGTAAACGCTACAATGATAAAGATAAAAATAATGGTTAAAAGTGTAATAAAGTTTAATTCGCCTTCAAATGTTTGATCCATTTCATAAGCCATTGGTGTATTTCCTGCTAAGTAAATATTTTTCTTTTTATCGAGTTGTAGATCTCTGCGAATTTTTTCGATGAATTGAAACGTTTCTTTGTTTTCAGGTTTGTATTTTGTATTTAAAACAATGCGCCCATAATTTTTCCCAATTAATTTATTTTTTGCGTCCAAAACAGTTTGATTGGATTCTTTTATTTGATCTTTTATCTCATCACTAATAAAGTCTTCAAAACGACTATCTTCTAATATTTGATTATTTAAATATTGAACAAACTCTTCTACAGTAAGACACCATTCATCTTGATATTCTTGATAACTTCCATAATAAATATAGAGTAAATCAATAAGGTCCTTTTCAATATTTCCTGATAACTTATGAAGGATGGAAAAAAGTTCATCTTTTGTATAAGTATCTTTTTGAATACTATGTTGGATAATCGTGTTGATTAATTCGATTTTTTCACGTTTAGAAGCATCTAAATTGGAAGCATATTGAGGATTTTTTACTACTTCATCATTTAAGAATTGAACAAACTCTTGATAAGATATGGCAAGAGAACTAGAGTCATGATTAGTATCATACAATGCATAAAGAAGTTCTATATTTTCTTTATCCATGCTTAACAATTGAGCAAGATTGGATGCATCATAGCTTCTTTCTTCCAAAACACTTTGACAGATATTTTTTAAAAGATAAAACTCTCCAAATTGTTCTTTAGATATTTGGCTGGATAAAACATCGTCATTTTGATGAAGCAGAACAAAATCTATCAAAGTAAGTGGTGTTAATTTTATATCAGAATAGTAAACTTGATAAACTCGGTAAATTGCTTCTACACTTTCTTCTGGAACTGTTAAGAAAGATGCTAAATCTTCTTTAGAATAAATATCTTCATGAAGACTACTTGTCATAATCTTTTCAAGAAGAAGGAGTTGATTCAAACTTTCCCCTTTCATAAAAGGAGCAATCATAGCTTCATCTTTGTGTTCTAAAAGATACGTGATAAATTCATAAGGAGTATTATTGAATTCTTCTTGAGAACCACTTAAATAAACATAAAGAGCTACGATATAGTTGACTTTCTCTTCTTCTATTTGCATAAGGGATGCAAATTCTTTTGGTGTATATTTTCTCGAAGATAAGAAAAGTTCTGGATCAAGACTTGTCAATATTGTACTATCTAAGTCATCTAAATAAGAAGTATTATTCTTAACGGACTGAATCAACTCTACCCACTCTTTTAATGTGAATTGATAAGAAAGTTCTTGATGAGCATATTGATAAAGATAGAGTTGTTGAACCATATTTTCATCCATTCCTAATAGGATTGCCATTTGCTTACTATCTTGCTTTGTATTTAAAAATGTTGGATCACTAAATGTTTGCAAAAGCTGAATCATTTGAATGGTTTTCTCATCAAACAAAGAACGATAAGTTTCATCTTGTAAGAGAACATTCATTACAAAAGATGAAAAAGTAGAAAGTGACATTTTTAAAGACACATCCATATTACTAATATAATAACGATAAAGTTGGTGAATACTTTCTTCATTTTGCCCTAATAACTGAGCCATTTCCTGATAAGTTTGTTCTTTGTTGATGTTATTTTTATCCAGGAAAGGAAGAATTTGCTTCATTTTTTCCCGAGAAGCTGCATCTATATTTTCTTGATACTTACTTTGTAGAACTTCATTATTAAGGAACTCTATAAAAGTTTTAAGGGTCATTTTTGTGGTATTATTGGCTGCGTGTTTTAAAATCAATAAATCATGGATTGTATCTTCATCCAGTTCAAACATTTGAGCAAGGTTTTCTGTTGACTGTTTTGCGGTAAACAAGCTTGGATTTGTAAAAGAAGAGAGCTTGCTGATATTTGCTTTCATCTCACTTGTTATTTTATCACTCATCAAAGGATTTTGATAAACTTCATTTTGAATAAAATTGACAAAATCGTTTAGTGTCATTTTATTTTGTTCACTATCTTGATAATAATGATAGTATAGCATCTTTATAAGAACGTCATCTAGTTCTGTACTAGAGCCTAAAGTGTTTAATTTTTCTTTTAAATTTTGATAGCTCAGCTTTTCATTGATGGTATTACTATAACCAAGTACTTGTTCAATTTTTTTATCTTTTTCTAATTGTTTTAGATAATTGGCAAGATTTTTTTCTTCCTCTTTAGGGTAAATGATAGCAATTTGGTTATTGGTTTTAAAGATTTTTCCAATTTCATCCGATGCTGAATCCGTAAATAAAATATTTAAGTTTCCTTTTAAACAAAAACTAAAAATGAAAATAACAAGAAAAAGAACAAGTCCAAACGGCGCATATCGATTGGTCCATTTTCCAAGTTTTGTAAGACGTGGTGATGGTGCTTTTTTCTCTGTTTTCATAATCCACTTATCAAATGTTAAAATAAGGAAAGGAAGACATGTGAATATTGTTAAAAGACTAAAAAGTACTCCCTTTGCAAGAACAAGTCCTAAGTCCCTTCCAATAGTAAAACTCATAAAAACGAGTGCTAAGAGTCCAACAATGGTTGTTACAGAACTACTTGAAATAGAGGAAAATGACTTATAAAGTGCTTCTTTCATAGCAGTGACTTTATTACTTGTTCTTTCTTTTTCTTGACGATAACGGTTCATCAACATAATAGAGTAATCCATTGAAAGAGCAAGTTGTAATATAGCTGCTATAGAATTAGTGATACTTGATATCGAACAGAAGAAAATATTCGTTCCCTTATTCAAAAATACACCCATTCCAATTGCAAATAAAAACAAAAATGGTTCTACATAAGAGTCACACATAATAATCAATATGACTAAGGCACTGGATATGGCTAAAACAAGTATCCACATTGGTAAAACGGTTTTATTTTCATCGGATACATCACCACTGGTTTGATATGTGTAATCTTTATAATTCTTTTCGATAGTACTATAGAGTTTACTTGCTTCTTTAGATGACTTAGCCCCATTTACTGTTAAAACATAAAGTGTATAATTCTTTTTATTATAAGTATCTGTTTCATCATAAGCGACTTTGCTAACATCATCTAGTTTTGTCAGTTCTTTGTAAATAGTTTGTTTTTGTTTTGCATTTAAATCTTGAAACATGATATTCAAAGTACTTGTCTTTTCTTCTTGAAACTCTTTTTCCATAATATTTAATCCGATTTTCGTTGAAGAAGTATTTGGCAGGTACTTTGTTATATCACGATTGATATGAACATTGGTTGCTAAAAATATATTAAAAACTGTAAGTATTACAAAAAACAGAAAGATGAAATTTCTTTGATTGACAATAAAATCTGTTACTTTTTTCATAATATACCCTCTTTCAAATTTTTAAAAATCTATTCTATTTTACTCAAATGCTACTTATTATGTAACAACAAATAATTATACATTGTCTAAATTTAGACAATTACTTAACATTTGTTCAAAATCGTGTTATAATATGACATTATCTAAAGGGGGGACATATTATGAAATTAAAAGAAAAAAACAACTCTTCTAAAAAGACAAAAGCTTTGATAAAAAAAAGTTTTGCGGATTTAATGGAAGAGAAAAAAGAAATCAATAATATCACTGTAACTGAACTTGTCAAAAGAGCTGATTTAACAAGAGGTACCTTTTATTCACATTACGATAATATTTATGAAGTTGCTGCTGAAATACAAAATGAATTATTGAATAAAATTTTTCATAGTCATATTTTTTTAAGAACCAATGAAGATGTTGACTGTTATATTGATACAATTTTCAACTATTTAAAGGAAAATGAAAATCTTTTTACCAAACTTTTAGTATCAGATGACCCAATGATTTTTATGAATCAGCTAAAGAATAAAATTTGTTTAACTCTTTCTCAAACATTTCATACAAGTCATCATTTAAATATTTTATTTTTTACAAATGGAACAATGAATATTATTATTCAATACTTTAAGGGCGAAACAAAAGAAAATTTAGAGGAAATTTGTACTTATATTAAAAAAATGGCACATCAATTATTCTTTTTAAAATAGTTTATTAGATTCTTTCTTTAATAATATCATCCTGACTTAATGTTCCAATCAATAAGGATGAGTCTTGTTGATGATTAGATGAATTGAGATAGACTTTTTCTTCATCATAATTTGCATAGCAATACTTGCACAAATGTTTACAAGAGTTATAAGCACCAATATCGACCATTTGCACACAATGACAATGGTTTCCTTTTCGAGCAGTCCACTTTGGATATTTTTTCGAAGTCAGTTTGTAAGCAAGTTCTTTCGACAAACACTCCCCTATTTTAAACCCATATTCACTTAAATTTCTTTCTTCAAAACAAGTCTGAACTGTCATTTGATACTTTTTTGCAATCGCGCTAAAACTTCGACCTATCTCTCGATAATCCTTTTCATTGAAAGCTCTCTCTTTTAAAATAGAGTGATTTTTTTGAACATTTTTATAGTTATCTAAAAATGAGACAATGATCTTTTCTACGGATCCATTTAACAAAAAGCACATTCTTTCAAATGCTTTTTCATGATATTGTAAAGTATAATGTTCACTTAAAAATATTGGATCATAGCGAACAGCAATATTTTCTATTCCAATAATTTTGGATATTTGTTGAATGGCTGCAATAATCTCTTTTTTAGAAGGAACATTAGGTTCTATTTCTTTTCGATAAGGAGTCAATGTCACATGGAATAAAATAGGATGATGAATTTCTTTTAAATGTTGAATAATGGGTAATGGATTTTTAGTACAAAAGAAAATAAGATCAACATTTTCAAATCGAATACGACTGACTTGATTCGGATAAAATGGATTTCTCACATCGACAAAGCCTTCATGATATCGTCTCATAAACCATTTCGTATAAAAGG
>CANQHD010000045.1 GCA_947623625.1 uncultured Bacilli bacterium | reverse complement strand
AATTTTTGGCTCTTAAATATTAAGAAGTGGTGAAATAACTTTTCCCACTTTTTAAAATGTAAAAAAACACTACAACACAAATTTGCAAATGTCATGATGCCAATTCTCGTATTGCTTTAGCTCGATTTATAGAAGATAATCCTTATATTTTTGAAACTAAGTTTTCGCTTAGTCTTTTTTTTCATTGTTTATAACTTGATTCGTGTATAATATAAATAGGAGGAAAACATGATTGTAGAAATAATTGAGAAAGTAAGAAGAAAAGAAAAATTAACACCCATAGAAATTCATACAATACTAAATGGATACTTAGAAGGTGAAGTAAAAGACTATCAAATGAGTGCCTTTTTAATGGCGATTTGTTGTAATGGCTTATCTAAAGATGAAATCTATTCTTTTGTTGATTGTTATATCAAAAGTGGAAAACAACTAAAATTTCCTTATGACACACTTTTAGTTGATAAACATTCAACAGGAGGAGTTGGAGATAAAACAACTCTTATTGTAGCTCCTATTGTAGCTTCTTTAGGAATTCCTATCGTCAAAATGAGTGGCAGAGGATTAGGACTTACTGGAGGCACTATTGATAAATTAGAATCCATTCCAGGGTATCGAATCAATCTAACAGAAGAAGAGATTTTAAAACAGTTAGAAGAGATTCATATTGTAATAACAGGTGCGACAGATGAGATAACACCTTTAGATAAAAAAACATATGCCTTAAGAGATGTGACAGGAACAGTTTCATCTATTCCATTGATTGCAATTAGTATTATGAGTAAAAAAATTGCAGGAGGTGCGAAAAAGTTTGTCTTTGATATGAAGTATGGAGAAGGCGCTTTTATGAAGAGCAAAGAAGAAGCAGTAAGTCTTGCGAATTTAATGAAAGAAATCGCATCCTTTTATCAGTGTCAAGTAGATTTCTTATATTCAGATATGTCTCATCCTTTGGGAAGAGCGATTGGAAATCGATTAGAGGTTTTAGAAGCTATTTCTGTATTAAATGGGAAAGTGATGGAGAGCTTTTAGAAACATCTATAGAGCTTGCTGCGAAGATGGTAGCACTTTCAAAAGAAATTTCATTAGAACAAGCTAAAGAAGAAGTATTAAAGACATTACAAAGTGGAAGGGCTTATCAAAAATTTCAAGAGTGGATTGCTTACCAAAATGGCAATTTGGAAGCGTTAGAAATTCAAGATAAAAAGATACCATATTATGCGAAAAAAACAGGAACCATTGAGAAAATTCATGCGAAAGAAATTGCGCTTGCTGTTAAAAAACTTGGAGCTTTAAGAGATACTTTAGAAGATGTTGTTGACCCATCTAGTGGAATCTATCTTCTCAAAAAAGAAAATGACTTTGTTAAAGAAGGGGATATTCTTGCTTATTTATATACCAATAAAGAAAATGTGCCTTCACTAGATTCATGCTTTGTAATAAAAAATTAAAAAAAATACCTATTTTGTCTCTAAAAGTTGGAAAAATAGTCTAAATAATAAGTAGGAGGAAACGATGGATGAAAAATGATTTATTGGAAATTTCAACTTTTAAAAGATTATGGAAGGAAAAAGAGTCCAACCCGAAGTTTTGTGCTTTACTCTCTTATTTACAAATTGATATTCAAATGACTGAGTTGATTGAAAGTGAACAATATATTATTCTCTATGATAAAGAAAAAGAGGAATATATCGTTTTGATCTCAGAACTTCATCCTCTTAAGGAAGACTTTTTAGAAGAAAAAGAAAGGCTTCAAATGAAGAAGCAGAGATGGATATATATAGATGACAAAGACTAATTTTTTTTAAAAATTAGAATTTACAAGAGGGATTCCTTTCGCTATAATTAAGATAGGGTGAGAATCGTGAAGGAGAAAAGAGATATTCAATATTATAAAAGTATCATTCAGCGATTTTTATTAGAAAAGAGGCATTTTCTTTTTGGGGTTGGAGTGTTTATTTTTGTTCTTTTTATCATATTCTTTTTAAGAACAAGTTATGCAGCTTTACAGCCCCTTGCATCTCTTCCAGAAAAGTTAACTTCTAAGGTGGATGGCACTATTGGACCACAAAGATCGACCTTTATTGCAGGCGTTCCTCCAAATGGACTTCCTAGAAGATTCTATGCGGTAGATGATGATCAAGTTGAGTATGACATTTATTGCTTGGATAGATGGAAAAGTCAGTTGGGTGATATTCATTATACGAAAGATACTGCACCGATTGAAGATAAAGGAATGGCGCATTTATTATCGTTAATATATCCGAATGATGATAATTTTTTGAAAGGTAAATCAGAGGACGTTAAGCGTTATATTTCACAGTTAACGATTTGGTATTACCAGGATAAAAGAGAAGGTTATAGTGATACAGAAGATGTCTGCTCGAAACCAGAGTACGCCAATCAAGATTGTAAAAAAGGTGGAGAAGATGCTGAAGCAGATACAGAATACTGGAGAAATTCTTTAAAGTCTGAAGAGAAAGAAGCCATTAAAAAGAGTACTTATTGGCAAGAGATGGACCGCGTTATTACAGCTGCTCTAGCTTACCGTGAAGACAATAATTATAATATGTCTGTCAATCAAGATGAGATTGTGTTTACAGTAACAGATGATGGAAGTTACATGGAAAGTAATTATGTAACGGTGAATACAACAGGAACGGGTTTTTTAGGTTATGTTTTAACAACGACCAGTAAAGATGTTAGTTTCTATAATGAGAGTGGTTCAAAAATTGATGTTGGATCAACTGTCTCTCCTGATACACGCTTTAAAATCAAAGTACCCATTGCAACGGTTAAAGAACAAGGTGCACTCTCAGCAAATGTGAATGTATCCGGATTTTTTAACTCAAAAGAAGCATACTTATATAATCCAGAAGATGGTGAATTTCAAAGAGCTTTGTTGGGTGTGATGAAACAAACGCCTTTTAAGAAAAGTTTTGATTTAAAAATTGAGTATCCAATGGGAAGCGTTAAAATTAGTAAAAAAGATGCGACAACTGGAAACTTATTAAAAGGTGCTACCCTTGTAGTGACAGATGAAGAAGGAAATGAAGTGGATCGTTGGGTATCTGAAGAAGCGGTTCATGTAATCGACCCGATTAAAGCAGGTAATTATACCCTAAAAGAAGAAGCTCCACCTGATGGTTATGTTCTTAACATGGTTCCAGTATCCTTTACGGTAACAGCAAGGAATACGGTTCAAGTGGATATTAAAAATACACACACTGCAGGAGCACTCGTTAGTAAAGTAGATGAGACAACTGGAAAAGAATTGCCAGGTGCGACACTCACCATTAAAGATGCGGCTGGAAACGTTGCAAAAGATTTATCTGGACAACCTGCAACATGGGTATCTACCAATCAACCTCATTTAGTTGCCTTAGCAGCAGGAAACTATACGTTGACTGAAGTCATCGCTCCAGAAGGGTATGTTTTAAGTACCCAAACAGTGAGCTTTAAAGTAGAAGATGGGAAAACAACGACTGTTAAAATGTCTAATGTTATGAAAGGTAAAGCTAAAATTAAGAAAACAGATTTAGTCACTGGCGAAGAAGTAGAAGGGGCAACGCTTGTTGTCACGGATCAGCAAGGTCATCAAATCGATCAGTGGGTCTCAACCAAAGAGCCACACTATATAGAATCTTTAGCAGATGGCGTTTATATACTGTATGAGACAATCGCGCCAGAGGGCTATATCAAGAGTGAACAAAGTGTAGAATTTAGAATTACCGCTGGAAAAACAACAGAAGTTGAAATGCAAAATGAAGCTTATGGAAGAGCTGAGATCAATAAAATAGATTCTGTGACAAAAAAGCCAATTGAAGGCGCAACCCTTGTTGTAACAGACAAACAAGGAACTGAAATTGATCGTTGGGTTTCAACTCAAAAACCACATCCTATTGAAAAATTACCTAAAGGAACTTATGTCTTAACAGAAGTGGATGCTCCAGCTGGATATGTTCAGAAAAAGCAAAGTGTAGAGTTTACAATTGGACCTAAAAAAACAACGGAAGTTGAGATGGAAAACGAGCCATATGGAATAGTTGAAATTGAAAAAATAGATGCTGAGACTGGAGAAAGACTCGAAGGAGCAACGCTTGTTATCATGGATACGGATAAAACAGAATATCTAACTTTTGAATCTAGTAAAGAACTTTATATAGCGAAGTTACCAAAGGGTGAATATATCTTAAAAGAGATTAAATCACCAGATGGATATGTTGTGAGTGATACTGAACTTAAATTTGTTGTAACGCCAGGTGAGAGTGTTCAGGTAAGCATGCAAAATGTTCACCAAATAGACGTGCCAAATACAACAACTCATGTTCCAATCTATTTTTACATAATCGCTATAGTCTTATTCATATCTGGAATCACGTTTGTTGGCTTTTCACTTAAAAAAGCACATTTAAAAGAATAGAAGGTTGCCTGAATTCTATTCTTTTTATTTTGAAATGATAATAGACATCTACGTAAAAAAATGGATTTACTTTTAGGCAAGTTTTTGCTATACTTGTTTATAAGGTAAGGTGAAGCGTTTTGAAAAATACAGGGAAAAAAACAACAGAAAAAAAAGAACAAACAACCAAAGAAAAATTGAAAAAGATGGACTCTTCTGTTAAAGGCACTTTTTTAGCAGCGTTTATTTTTGCAGCCGTCATCGCAAGTGTTGGAATTATTCAAATGTTTGGATTTAGTTATGCTGCAGAACAACCTGTTGAGTCTTTACCAGAAAAATTAACATCTAGAGTGGATGGATTATCTCCTGGCGAGCGTTCAGAGTTTATTAGTGGTATTAGTTTAGTTAAAAGATTTTATGGAGTAGATGATGGTGGTAAAGATTATGACATTTACTGTCTAGAAAGATGGCTTGTTCAAAATGCAGGACAAACTTATAATAAAGCTCAAAAAGCTATGGAAGATAAAGGAATGGCCTATTTGCTTACAAAGATATATCCAAATGATGATAACTTTTTATCCGGATATTCTATCGATGAGAAAAGATATATCTCTCAGCTAACCATTTGGTATTATCAAGATAGAAAAGCAGGTTATAGTGATGATCTTGATATCTGTGGAAAAACAGATGCAGATGGAATTGATCCACTGACTTGCCAGAAAAAAGATAAACATGATGCTGAAGACTATACAACATATTACTGGTCTAATTCCTTAAGAGCTAGTGAGAAAGCTGCCATAAAAGCTTCTTCTAAATATTGGCCAACAATTAATAAAATTGTAACAGATGCCTTAAATTATCAAGAAAACACGAACTATCAAATTGCAATTAATAAAGATGCGATTGCTTATAGATTAGTTGATAATGACAAATATCTTGAAAGTAGTCTTATTGAAGTTCAAGCAGTTGGAACAGACTTTATGGGATACCAATTTCAAACAGAAAATAGTGATGTCACTTTCTATAATGAACAAGGCGCAGTTATTCAAAAAGGAACCACCGTACAACCCGGTCAAAAATTCAAATTTAGAGTTCCAACAGATACTGTTCGTAAAGAAGGAAAATTATCATTAAGCATTCAAGTAACAGGAACCTTTAAAAAACGAGATGCTTATATGTATATTCCAGAAGATAGTGAATATCAAAAAGCTTTAATTGGAGTCATGCAGTATAGCCCATCTTTAGCCAACTTCAACTTGGAAATCGATAATCCAATGGGAAGCGTTAAAATTAGAAAAACGGATGCCACAACAGGAGAAGAACTTCCAGGTGCAACTCTTGTTGTAACCGATCAGTATGGAAAAGAAATTGATCGCTGGGTATCTACAGATGAACCTCATTACATTGATCCTATAAAAGAAGGAAAATATACATTAACAGAAACCATTGCTCCAGAAGGATATCAAATGCAAACAAGCAGTATTGAATTTAGTGTAACCAAAGGATTAACAACAGAAGTTGAGATGCAAAATGTCCCAGAAATTGATGTTCCAGATACATCCATTGATATTCCAATTTCAATCTATATTGTTGGTGCGATTGTATTTATTATTGGTGTAGGACTTATTGTTATTTCTGTTAAAAAACCACGCCATGAATAATCAACTTAAACAAAAGAGTCGCTTGTTTGTCATCGGCTCTTTTCTTATTCTTATGGCGCTCATCTTTATGATTTCTCCACTTTTTAAGCAACTAAGAGAAGAAGTGTTTTCTGAAATGAAACTCAAAATTTATGAAAAACAACATCCTCAAGAAGAAAATCAAAAAGAAGAAATTAAAGAAGATGAGAATTTTAATTCTTTAGAAAGCCTACCACCAAGCGTGGAGCAACAAGAAGAAACACCACCAACATATAACTATAATTATATAGGTTATTTGGAAATTCCAAAATTAGGATTTAAAAGAGGTTTTGTGGATAAAAATTCAAAATATAATAATATCGAATATAATATTACTATCTCATCTGTTTCAGATTTTCCAGATAAAGAAAAAGGAAATTTCATTATTATGGGACACTCTGGCTATGGATATGCTGCCTTTTTTGCTAATTTACATAAAATTTCAATAGGGGATCAAGCCATTGTAACTTATAAAGATCAAAAGTATACTTATCAATTAGTCAATACTTATTTGCAAGAAAAAACAGGAAAAGTTGCTATCTTTAGAGACTTTAGTAAAAAAGCATTAACACTGATTACTTGTACTTATCAAGATAGTACGCATCAAACAATTTTTGTCTTTGAACCTGTTTAAAAAGAGGTGACGTGAACAAATGGAACTCAATTTATTTGGAAAAATAGGACTCATTCTAAAAGAATGCTTTTCTTCATTTTTATATATTGAAATTATTGTTATTTTCTTGCTTCTGTTTCTTTTTTTACTTTTCAATTTTAAATATCAAAGAAAATCAGTGATTGGTTTGATTTCGGTGCTTTTAGTTTATTTTCTTTTCTCTTTTGTCATTTTGTTTCACGAGGATTTTTTTCTAGCTTTAAGAGATATCATAAAAAAGATTGTACAGTACTTCTATTTTAGTCCGATTCCAATTTACTATTTGACGATTTTAATTTGTGCGGTAATGCTTATTAAAACTATGCTTACCAAAAAACACAGTAAGCGCTATCAGATTGTATCTTATCTATTTTTGTTCCCCATCTTTTACTTGTTTACTTTGTTTGTAACAGAAGCCAGTACGTCTCAAATGAATATTAATGAAATCACAGATATTTATCAAAATCCATTCACGCTTTCTTGTATTCAATTAAGTCAACTCATCTTTTTCCTTTATATTGGAAGCTTTTCTTTATATTATCTTTACCGTAAAAATCGAGATAGATTTGTCAAATAAGAAGAAGTTTGTTATAATGGAGTTTACGAGGTAATGTTATGAATAAAAAAATGAAAAAGTGGAAAGAAAAGTTTGTGAATCAAATGAAGAAAATTCGAACAGAACATCTTGTAAAAAAATTTGTAAAAAATAATCTTTTATTTCTTACGTTTGTTTTAACTTGTCTTTTAAATTCAACATTATTGAGATTTTTTACAATGCCAACAATTGAGAATTATCTCTCATTTAAACCAATTCTAGCCGACTTAGGTGTGGTTATTTTATTAGGCTCTTTTGCCTACTTATTTAAAAATAAGAATCGATTTACCTATTTATTGGTACTAAATATTTTTTTCACTTTAATTTGTATTATTAATTCTATTTATTATACTTTTTATACATCTTTTGCTTCTGCTTCAATGCTTTCGCTTGCACAGTTTATCGCACCTGTTGGAGATGCCGTTGTTGAAAACGTCTTACAATTAAAAGATTTAGTTTATGTTATTGGACCTCTTATTTTAGTGTTTGTTCATTTTAAATTAAAGAAAAGACACTACTATCGTATTGAAGATACAAAGAATGAGAGAAAGAAGAAATCTCTTCACGGTGTTATTACAGCAGTGATTATTTTAGCTTGTTTTACTTTGAGTTTATCTTCATTAGAAGTGGGAAGATTTATTAAACAGTGGAATCGAGAATATATTGTCATGCGTTTTGGAATTTATCTATATCAGTTAAATGATGTTTTTGTAAGTTTGCAACCTAAAATTAATTCTATTTTTGGCTATGATCAAGCAAAGAAAAACTTTGAAGAGTACTTTGAAAACAATAAAAAAGAGCATGAATCTAATAAATATACAGGTATTTTTGAAGGAAAAAATGTCATTGTGATTCATGGTGAAAGTATTCAAGATATTGCCCTTTTTCGAACATTTAACGGTCAAGAAGTTACTCCGAATATCAATCGACTTGCGAAGGAAGGAATGTTTTTTGAAAATTACTTTTCAGAAGTGAGTGTCGGAACAAGCAGTGATACAGAACTTACTTTCAATACGTCCTTAATGCCAACCAAATCAGGAACTGCATTCGTAAGTTATTTTGATAGAGTATATAACTCAATTCCAAAGTACTTTAAAGAAAAAGGATACTATACCTTTAGTATGCATGCGAATAATGCAGACTTTTGGAACCGTCGTGCGATGCATAATAGTTTAGGATATGATAAATTCTATAGTAAAGAAACCTATGAAGTCAAAGAAGAAGATGTGATTGGTCTTGGACTTTCAGATAAATCTTTCTTTGCACAATCTGTTGAAAAAATTAAGAAAATAAAAGAAGAAAAAGGCACGCCTTTTTATGGACTTTTAATTAGTTTAACCAATCATACACCATTTTCAGATGTTGAAAAATATGATCCATTTGATGTTTCAATAAAAGAGACAGTTACCAAGGAAGATGGAACAACAGAAGAGGTTATACATCCTTATATGGAGGGAACAAAACTTGGAAATTATTTTAAATCCTTACATTATGCAGATGCTGCTTTAGGAGAATTTTTAAGTGCATTAGATGAGAATGGATTATTAGAAAACACGGTGTTCATTCTTTATGGAGATCATGATGCTCGTCTTCCAAAAAGTGATTATATTCGTCTTAACAATTATGATACAGCAACAGATAGTGTTAAAGATTCATCGGATCCAACCTATCAAGAATATAATAGTTATCACTATGAGCTCGATCGAAAAGTTCCATTTATCATTTGGACGAAAGACAATCTTGTTTCAGGAAGAGTGTCAGATACAATGGGTATGATTGATGCCATGCCAACTCTTGGAAATATGTTTGGATTTGAAAACCCTTATGCTTTAGGACATGATATTTTCTCCATTAAAGATAACAATGTCGTTGTCTTCCCAAATGGAAACTGGGTAAGCAATAAAGTTTACTATAATAGTCAAAAGGGTGAGTACATGTCTTTAAAAGATGAAGAAGTCATCAGTGAAGACTACATTGAACAAAACAATGAGTATGCTGAAAAGTTACTGGATGTATCCAATGATATCATTGTATTTGATTTATTAAATAAAAATAAAGAAAAAGAAGAAAAAAAGTAAAGGTGGCTAGCAAATGAAATTAAAGAAAAAAGTAAAACGGCTCATACTATTTGTTATCATTTTGTTAATGATTTTCATTGCGTTTTTACTCTATCAAATGTTTGGGCAAAAACAAAGTAGTGCTAAAGAAGTTGTTATTATAAACGAGATAAAAGAATATGGATATACGCTACAAGATGATGATAGTAAAGAATATAAAGAAATGTTTAAAGAACTAAAGAAAATTTTAGGAAAAGATAAAGTCGATGAAGAAGCTTATGTTCAGCAGATTTCTAAAATGTTTATTAAAGACTTTTATACATTAAATAATAAGGATGCTAAAACAGATATTGGAGGAAAAATGTTTGTTCATAGTAGTGCTGTTGAAAATTTTTCTTTAAAAGCTGAAAATACAATTTATAAATATGTAGAAAATAATCTTTATGGAACAAGAGTACAAAAGTTACCAGAAGTCGATGAAATAACCATTGAAAATATTGAGAATGTCCCTTATGATTATCAAGATAGTATTGATGAAGAAGCCTATCAAGTTGATGTTTCTTGGACGTATGTTGAAGACTTAGGTTATCAAGAGAAAGCAACACTGATTTTTGTCCATGAAGATAAAAAATTATCACTGATTAAAATAGAGGAATAGTTCAACAAAATTTGCCACTCCCCAAAAATATGCGAGTTAGGAATAAAAATGGGGGGGGGTAATTTTAGATATATAATGACATCATAAAAGGTGGTGTCAGAAATGAGTGAGAAGAAAGAACTTAGAAACAAGAAGTTTATTATATTAGGCGTTCTTGTTTTTATTTTGGTGCTTGGAGTTTCATATGCGTGGCTCGTTTTTACTGCTGAAGGAGAAAAAGAAATTAATTTAGTAAGCGGAAAAGTAAGTGTTGAAATTCTTGAACAAGAAGAAGATTTAGATTTAGACTCTTCCGTTCCAATGACAGATGATGAAGGAAGACGAACAACAGAGTTTACGTTTTCTATTCGAAATAATAGTCTCACAAATGTAGAATATACTTTAAAATTAAT
>CANQHD010000044.1 GCA_947623625.1 uncultured Bacilli bacterium | reverse complement strand
ACTCTTTTGGAGGACGTCTTGCAATTATTTATGCCTCCAAATATAAAGCGAAGAAAGTCGTATTGTTTGGGGCTCCTTGTGTTCGACTCAAAAAGGATCGGAGTTTAAAAGAAAAAACTTTAAAAAGAATGAAACAACTTCCATTGATGCAAAATTTTGCAGAGAAGATGAAAAAATATATTGGATCAACAGATTATAAGAATGCAACAGAAGTGATGCGAAAAATCTTAGTGAATACCGTCAACTTAGACTTAAGTGAATTTGCCAAAAAAATAGAAGTCCCAACACTTCTTATCTGGGGAGAAGACGATCAAGCAGCCCCCGTAAAAGAAGCAAAAATGCTTGAAGCGCTACTAAAAGATGGAGCCCTTATTGTTCTTCCTGGAACCCATTATGCCTACTTAGAAAACTTACAAAGAGTGCTTGTTATTTTAAAGAAATTTTTGGAGGGATAAAATGATAACTATTATGTTTTTAACTTTTATCATCTTGCTTGTTCTCTATATTAAATTAAAGAAAAACTTACATATGTTACAACAAAATTTATATAATGAAAACAATCGCTATCTCAAGTGGATTGTCAAAAATAAAAAAATATTTTTTGAGTGGGACCTAGTCTCCGTTGTCTTATTGGGACTTGATGCTTTATTTTTTACAGATAAAGTGGGACTTTTTCAAATCATTCTCTTTTTTTCAGGACTTTTTTATGTTTTCTTTATGGTCTTTTCTCTTAAGTCTTTATCCAAAGAACAGGCAAAACTACCTTTTGTTTTAACATCCAGAATTAAAAGACTTCTTGTGACTATCTTCTTTTTCTACGCTATTTTACTTACCGCTCTTGGTCGATTTATTTTTACTTCTAAAGAAAGTGCATATGCTTTATTTTTCGTTGCTCTTTCTGTCTATTTAAATCCTTTTCTTGTCCTTTTAGCCAATACGATTAACAAGTACACCGTTGAAAAATATGTTTATAATTCTTTCAAGAAAAAAGCCATGAAGAAATTATCTGATATGCCATACCTTAAAGTCATCGGAATTACAGGAAGCTATGGAAAAACATCCAGTAAAATGATTTTAAATGAGATTTTGAAATCAAAATATCTCACCCGACCAACGCCTAAAAACTTAAATACCCCTTATGGACTCATTATCACTATTAACAATTATTTAGATAAATTTGATGAAGTTTTTCTTGCCGAGATGGGCGCATATCGAAGAGGTGAAATTCAACAGCTCTGTGATTTAGTTCATCCCAAGTATGGAATTTTAACAACCATTGGAACAGCGCATTTAGAAAGCTTTGGAAGTGAAGAAAATATTCAAAAAACAAAGTTTGAACTCATTGAGAGTCTTCCCTCAGATGGAATTGGAATTTTAAATCGAGATGATCCAAAACAAGTTCAATATCCTTTAAAAAATACCTGTCGTATTCAGTGGATTGGGATTGATTCTTCTGATGCCTCAGTAAGAGCAAGTCACATTTGTTATTCCAGTGAAGGAACAGATTTTGATGTGACGTTTGAAAAAGATAAGAAAAAGTATCACTTTCAAACAAAGCTATTAGGAAAACACAATATTTATAATATTTTAGGAGGAATTGCTTTAGGAAGAGAACTTGGTATTTCTATAGAACAACTTATTCAAGCAGTGAAAAGAATTACACCGGTTGAACATCGTCTTGAATTGAAAAAAATAGGTAGATTTTATCAAATTGATGATGCTTATAATTCCAATCCAGTAGGGGCTAAAGCAGCTTGTGAAGTTTTAAAAATGATGGATGGACTCAAAATAGTCGTCACACCTGGTATGGTTGAGTTAGGATCACAAGAAGAAAAATATAACTCTCAGTTTGGAGAAGAGATCGCTTCTGTTGCAGATTATGTCGTTTTAATTGGGAAAAAACAAACTCGACCTATTTATGAAGGGTTAAAAAAAGCAAAGTTTGACATGGAAAATGTCATTATCTATAATGATGTAAGAGAAGCATATACCTTTATTAATGGATTAAAGACAAAGAAAAAGATTTATGCTTTATTTGAAAATGATTTACCAGATACATATAATGAATAAGGAGGATGATAATTCATGAAAATAAAAGTAGGCGTTGTTTTTGGAGGAAAGAGTGTAGAGCATGAAGTCTCTATTATCTCTGCAATTCAAGCAATTAATAAGATGAATGGGGAAAAATATGAGGTTATTCCTATTTATATTACAAAAGAGGGACATTGGTATACAGGAGAAGTTTTAAAAGATATTGAAATTTATCAAGATCTTAGTTTGCTCAAAAAATATGGAAAAAGGGTTCATTTAATTGAAAAAGATGGCAGCTATATTCTACAAGGAACTGGATTTTTTAAAAAAGCGATAGCAGATGTTGATATTATCTTTCCAATTACACATGGAACGAATGTTGAAGATGGAGCCTTACAAGGCTACTTACAGACAATTGGGGTGCCTTATGTAGGAAGCAATGTTTATGCTTCTGTTGTTGGGCAAGATAAAGTTTATATGAAAGCGCTTTTTAAAGAAGCAGGACTTCCAATTACCAATTATGTTTGGTTTTATGATACAGACTATTTAACAAAGCAAAAAGAAATTTTGGAAAAAGTACAACAGTTAAAATATCCTGTGATTGTAAAACCTGCGACGACAGGAAGCAGTATTGGAATTGGAACTGCACGAGATGAGAAAGAATTAATCAATGCCATAGAAGAAGCCACTATATATGACAGTAAAATTGTTGTGGAAGAGATGGTGGATCATTTAAAAGAGTATAACATTAGTATTCTTGGAGACTATTCTCATCAAGAAGCAAGTGCGATTGAAGAAGTCTATTCCAAGTCTGATATATTAACCTTTGAAGATAAGTATATCTCATCATCTAAGGTCAAAGGAAAAATGGGGATGAAGTTTACTCAAAAAGGTTCAAAAGGAATGGCAACTGCTTCTCGAAAAGTCCCAGCAAATATTTCTAAAAAATTAGAAAAAGAAATTTCTACTTATGGTCTTGAAGCTTTTAAAACATTAGGAAGTAGTGGAGTTGCTCGGGTTGATTTAATGATGAATGATGAAACAAAACAACTTTATGTCAATGAAATAAATTCTATTCCAGGAAGTCTTGCTTTTTATCTATGGGAGCCTGTGTCAAAAGACTATACAACTCTTTTAGATGAAATGATTACAATCGGTATTCGAAATTATAAAAAGCAAGAAGAGAAAACGCATTCATTTAAAAGTAATATTTTAGAAGGATTTACAGCTCATAGCGGTGTTAAAGGAAAACTCAAATAAAATTTGCTTGGTTTTCTATGTGAAACGTGCTATCATAAAAAGCAATCAGGTGGGTTATGAAAAAAAAGAAGTCTCAAAATTTTATCTGCCAAAGTCCACTGTCTTTTTTTACAGACAATGATTGGGATTTTTTGTGTCAAAATTTTCCGAGTTTAAATGAAATACCACAAACACAATTGGAAGATATTTTTATCTTACTTGGTTCTTTAGAATTTCCTAATTTAAAAGAAGTATTGATAGAAAATCCAGATTTATTTCTAATGGATACAGTTCTTTTGAGTGAAAGAATTCAAAAGTTATTAACAAAGTATTATGATATGGAGCTTGTTCGTCAGGAAATTCTTATGAACAAGAATAAAATCGCATGTTACAATAAAAAATTGGGAGGATAAATGGAAAAATTAAGTGTTGAAGAAGTAAAACATATCGCTCATCTTGCTCGAATTTTTCTAACAGATGAGGAAATTGAAAAATATAGAGTGAGTTTAGCAAAACTTTTTGAAATGATTGATGAAATTCATCAAATAAAAGGTTATGATGAAGAAATAATGATCTGTCCTTGGCAAAGTGATTCTAGTTTAAGGGAAGACAAGGTTGGCAAGATGCTAACAGAAGAAGAAGTATTAAAAAATGCCCCATGTAAAAATGGAAGATTTATCGAAGTTCCGGTGATGTTAAATGAGTAAATATCTAGATTTATCTGTTTTGGAAATTCATCGCTTATATCAAGAAAAAAAGCTTACTCCAAAAGTGCTTTTAGAAGAAGTATTTGAGCGTATTGAAAAAAGAAAGTCATTAAATTGTTTTATCACTTTGAATAAAGAGGAAGCAATGAAAGAAGCGCTTCGTCTTGAAAATGAAGAAGTTGGTGGAATTTTATGGGGGATTCCAATTGCTTTAAAGGATAATATTGTAACGAAAGATTTAAGGACGACTTGTGCTTCTAAAATGTTAGAGAATTTTATTCCTATTTATGATGCAACTGTTGTTCAAAAAATCAAAGATGAAGGACTTTTAATTGTTGGAAAAGTAAATATGGATGAATTTGCGATGGGATCCACAAGTGAAACTTCTTACTTTAAGGCTCCTAAAAATCCTTGGAATGAAGAGTATATTACAGGAGGTAGTAGTGGAGGAAGTGCTGCTTGTGTTGCTGCTAGAATAACACCTCTTGCTCTTGGAAGTGATACAGGTGGATCCATTCGTCAGCCGGCGAGTTATACTGGACTTGTTGGAATGAAGCCGACTTATGGAAGAGTATCTCGATATGGATTGGTTGCCTTTGCATCGAGTCTTGATCAAATTGGACCAATGACTAGAAATGTATTTGAAAATGCGGCTCTTTTAAATGTAATTGCTGGAAGGGATGAAAAAGACTTAACAAGTGCAGTCCAAGAAAAAGAAGATTTTACACGTCTGATTGGAAAAGATATTCACACCTTAAAAATTGGGATTCCATCTTATTGGATTAGTGATGTTGTTACTCAAGAAGTCAAAGAAGTTTTTAATCATGTCATCGAACTACTTAAAGAAGAAGGAAATCAAGTAGAAATTGTCGATATTTCATACCTTGAACAAGCAGTGCCTCTTTACCAAATTATTGCAATGGCAGAAGCCAGTAGCAATCTTGCACGTTTTGATGGAATTCGTTATGGCTATCGTACTTTAGAAGCAGAAAATGTGGATATGCTTTATGAAAAGACAAGAAGCGAGGGCTTTGGTGAAGAAGTTAAGCGTAGAATCATGGTTGGATCTAGTCTGTTATCCAGTGAAAAAGCAAAAATTTATTACGACAAGGCGCTCTCTATCCGAAAAGATATGAGAAAGAGTTTTCTTGATTGCTTTAGTCAATATGATTTGTTGCTTGCCCCAACGACAACTTCAGCGGCTTATAAATTAGGAACGAGTTTATCGGATCCCTTAAAAAGCTTTATGGATGATGTGCTAGTCATTCCTGTTAATATGGCAGGACTTCCATCGCTTAACTTACCAGCAGGATTTAATCAAGACCATCTTCCAATTGGAATTCAAATTATCGCGGCTCCTTTTGAAGAAGCCAAAATATATCAACTTGCAAGTTTCCTTGAGAAAAAATTAAATCTTGATTTGGAAGGAGGACATATAGATGAGTAAATATGAAGCAACCATCGGAATTGAAGTTCACGCTGAAATAAAATCTCAAAGTAAGATATTTTCAAATGCTCAAAACAGTTATGGTAAAATGGCGAACTCATCTTGTACGGTTGTCGATCTAGGCTACCCTGGAGCGCTTCCTACCATCAATCAAGAAGTCATCTATCAAGGAATTCGAGCTTGTCACTTACTTCACTCTACAATTACCGAAAAAATGCATTTTGATCGCAAAAATTATTTTTATCCAGATAACCCTAAAAATTATCAAATTACTCAGAATAGAACACCGATTGGAAGAGGAGGATATCTTCAAATCAAGATCAATAATGAAGTCAAAAAGATTGAATTAGAAGAGATGCATCTAGAAGAAGATACTTGTAAAAGCGTTCACAAAGGAAGGATGAGTTTATTAGATTTTAATCGAGCAGGGGTTCCCTTAATTGAAATCGTTACTAAGCCTTGTATGCATTCGAAAGAAGAAGCTGTTTTATATCTTGAAAAGTTAAGAGAAACACTCTTTTATGGTGATATTAGCGACTGCAAAATTGAAGAGGGAAGTATGCGATGTGAAGCCAATGTCTCCATCAAAGAAGTCGGCGCTAAAACACTTGGAGTTAAATGTGAAATCAAAAATATTGGTTCAATTAGAAATGTTGGGATTGCAATTGAAAAAGAAATTCAAAGACAAATAGAACTACTAGAAAATCATGAAACCATAAAAGAACAGACAAGAAGATTTGATGATAAGCTAGAAGACACAGTTCTTATGCGTTATAAAGAAACAGGAAACGATTATCGTTATTTCCCAGAACCAGATATTCCATTTGTTGTTTTAACAGATGAAATGATCGATCATGCTTTATCATCTCTTCAACTAACACCAGATGAAAGACGTGAAATTTACAAAAGTAAGGGAATTCAAGAAATTAATATTGAAAAGCTAATTGCAAATCGTACTTTATCAGATTACTTAAATACATATCTTGATACAGAATTAGACTTTGTGATTGCCTCTAATCTTTTACTAGGAGATATTTTATCCTATCTGCATAAAAATTTTATTCAATTAGAACAGACAAAACTGACGAAAGAGAAGTTCTTAGATCTTGTCTTGAAGATAAAAAATGGAGACCTTTCCAATAAAAATGTCAAAGATATTTTAGAAGACGTTTTATCAACAGACGCTTCTGTTTCAGAAATTATGCAACAGAAAAATATTCAAAACATAAAAGATTCATCTGTTGTTATAGATATTATTCAAAAAGTTGTTACTGAAAACCCTGAGAGTGTGAAAGACTATCAGGAAGGAAAAGATCGAGCAGTTAAATATCTAATGGGACAAGTAATGAAAGAAGCAAAGGGGAGTATTAATCCTAAATTAGCGAGTGAATTGCTACTAGAATTTTTAAAAAATACATCTAATTAGGAGACAAAAAATGAATTTGATCGAAAAAATATATCAAAAATGGAAGTTAAAAAGGGACATTCAAAATGATTGGGAGCTAGAAATTTTAGCAGAAGGAAAAGTAAAGAAACAACTCGTTCAAGAGGACTTTGAATTTTTAAACCAGCAAAGTGAAGAAGTTCTAAAATTCTTATTCAGTCATTGGGATTATTATTACCATAATGATAAAAATGAAGATATAGAAAATCTTTTGAGAAGTGTTTACCTGTTAAAAAAGAAAATCATTGAAAATTCTAAGGAAGATGAAAGAACAAACATCTTAAACTACGATAAGCGCCTTGAAGGAAAAAGAAAAGAAATATCGCTTGAGAAAAGTTATATGGATACGTGGGTTCTTTTATATGAACCAGAATTTTTACCTTTGGTTGAAAATGATGCGTTTGATTGCTTTCTTCCAACTTTTAATTTAAGTAAAGAAGGAAATCCTGCTTTTTCAGAAATTTTATTTGAGGCACTCGATAATTTGAATGAGCGTCGCCAAAATAAAATTTTAGCTTTGCTTCATAAAAATCAATTAAATGTGCATCAAATAGGCTTTTCTGATTTCCTTACATACAGTGATTTAGAACTAGATACTTATCGAAATTTTGTAATGGATAAACAAGATACCACAACAGCACAGCTTTTTTTCGCAACTCTTTATCAAAAATTAGGATGCAGAATAGACAATCTTTCCATTTTGCGCAATTTTAAGTATGGGACAGACTCATTTTATCGTACGATGATAGAAGAATATTTATCCGAAGAAGCTGAAGTTGACTTTTCTAGTTTAACTGAAATTGACTTGGGAATAATGGATGCTTATTTAAAAGAAAAAGAAGAAACAGCAAAAGAAAGAGCTCTTTTCTTAATGAGTCCTCACTTTAAAGAGGCAAGCGATTGGATGAAAATGTTTATGCTCCAAACATTAACAGGTGTTGATCAAAAAGATTTATTCTCTGAGACAGTGAATGCTCTTTCTAAAGAAGGATTAGAAGGTGCTCTTACTCAAGCATTCCCACGTCATCTTTTCTATGCCTCTTACTTAAATACTCAAGATTTAGATACTTTAAAAGAAAGAGAAGCATTGTGGACTGTTCCTTTCTTTCAAAGACAAATTGATTCTCAACTTGAAATGATGGAGTTTATTGAAACAGCAGGATCCAAAGAACTTGAGCTTGAAAGAAGAAGATTGGTTCAGTTGAATGGCATGATGGAAGATGAGTATGCCCCTTTACTTTTAAATAGAATGAGAGATGTTCATGATGTCAAAAGAGCGATTCAATTTGTTGGACAAGTCGCATTTTCACTTCTTCCTGAAGAAAACGAAAGACTTCGTGAAAGTGTTTTTGCTTCCCTACCAGGAGATCGAAAAGAAATTACTTTAGACGATGGACTAACCATTGAAATTCCAGATTATACATATGTAAAACAGCAAGCAGCACTCGATCCAATTACCTTAGAAAATCAAAAAAATGCCAAGGTTTTAATCCTTTACAAAAAAAGCTAAGGCTTTTTTTCTTTGGTTGAAATTTTATGGAGTGTTTAGTATAATATAAATACTAAGGGATGTGAAAAAATGAAAAAGTTTTTAAAGAAAAATAAATATACCGCTATTGCACTTTTAGTTTTTATCATTTTGGTTGTTCTCTTTGCTCAATTTGTCAATATTTTCTTCCCTCGTCAAGGAGAAGCGATTTATGGAAATCGTTTGGATGGAATAGATGAAGTTAAAATTACAGCGCAGCAATATGAAGCAATTGAGAATGTTTTAACAGAAGAAGATAGTGTTTTAACTGCCGAGGCTGAACTAAAAGGACGTCTTTTAAATGTGATTGTTGACTTAAAGGATGATGTCTCAAAAGAAACGGCTAAAGAACTTCCTAAAAAAGTTTTAGAACAATTAGAAGAAGATAAAATTAAATACTATGATATTCAAGTCTTTTTAAAGAAAAAAAATGAAGATGCTTCTTTTCCAATTATTGCTTACAAACATCATAAGAAAGATGGATTTTCATATACAAAGGATAGATAGGAGTTATTTATGAAAAAAAAATATTTTATTATCATTCCTAGTTTAGTTGTCTTTTTTGTTTTTTTAGCTGTTTTTGGTTATTATAATAAGCAAGATGCGAAGACAGCTCTTACCATCTCTGAAAAACGTTGGGTTGAAGAAAATAATCAAACAATGTTTGACTTTGAAATTGTCAATGACTATCCATTATATGGAATGAATGGAAGCGGTGTGTTCTTTGAATTTTTATCTGACTTTGAAAAAGATGTTCAGTTAGAATTCAATCGAATTCCATATTTAAAAGGAGGAGCTACAACAACACAAAGCTTTCGCTTTAGAATATTGAATAATGAAGATAAACTCACGGGAAAAGATTTACTCTTGTTTAAAGATGGCTATATTGCACTTGGTAAAGAATATCAGCGAATTAATCATATTGATGATATGAAAAATATGACTCTTGGTGTTTTTGCTTCTGATTTGAATGAGATTACTTATTATTTAAAAAGTGGAATTAATTTGGCTTTTAAATCGTATGAGACAATTGATAATTTATTTAAAGCTCTTGATTCAGGAGAAGTTACGATGATTATTATTCCAAATATTATGTATTTAGATTATACAATTGGAAAGAATTACTCAATTAATTACTATTTCACAGAAATGAATAAAAAAATCGTTTTAACATTAAGCCAAGAAAATGTAAAACTAAATCAAATTGTTAAAAAATACTTTCAAAAATGGCAAGAAGATCATTATGTTAAAGAGTATAATGATGCCTATCTTGATTACTATATTTTAAAGAATCATTTAACAGCAAAAAATAAAGCAGATTTAATCAATAAAACTTATGTTTATGGTTATGTTTCTAATATGCCATATGAGATTATGAATAAAGGTGTTTTAACAGGAATTGCTGGAGAATATATTAATAGGATGAGTCGCCTTACAGATATTTCTTTTAAATATAAGGAATATAAATCACGAAAAGAGTTAGAAAAAGCGATTGAAAAGGGCGAAGTCGATGTCTATTTTGATTATTATAATTTAACAAATGACAATTATTTAACAACGCTTTCTACTTTTGTTGAAGAATATGTTGTCCTTGGAAAACAACTAGATAATCATATTGTCAATTCTTTTGAAAGTTTAAAAGATCAAAGTATTGCGATGCTCGATAAAGATTCTTTGTATAATTATTTTGATAATAATGCACGAGCCTATATTACTCCATTTGATGATCTAGATACTTTAGTTGAAAAAGCAGGATCAAGTATCGTTGTCTTAGATCGTGAAGTTTATAATAGTTACAAAAATGATAAACTCAAAGATTATACACTTCTTTATATGGATACGATGATGAATGATTATAAGTTTATGGTTAAGAAAAATCATGAAGCCTTCTATCAATTATTCAACTATATCATCAATACAAATTCTTATTATAATTATCGAAACAATGGTCTTGTTAGTATTCATCATACGCTTTTAGAACAAACAAGTTTTGAACAGCTATTTGTAATTGTTCTTGTCCTTGTCTCATTCCCACTTATAGTAGGTGGCGTCATCTTCATTTATATGAAAAGAAAGAAAAAGATAAAGAAGATGAAAAAAGTGGATCGACATAAATATACAGATATTTTAACATCTTT
>CANQHD010000043.1 GCA_947623625.1 uncultured Bacilli bacterium | reverse complement strand
GGAGAAAAATAAGGGGTTAAATTTTTAAAATTTGCTGTTTGCATTTCTTCTTTTTTTCCTCTATTCTTCCAAGAAAGGGAGGGAAAAGGTTGACAGAAAAATTTTATACCGCAAAGTATGATCGTGTTTTTAAAACCATATTTTGTAACGAGAAAGACTTATCTCTTTTGAAAGAGTTTTTAAAAAGGGTTTTAGAAATCAATCTGAATGATGTTCACCCACTTCGAAATGAGATTGCAATTGAACATGTGATGGAGAAAGTAAAGACTGTTGATGTATTTTTAAAGTGTGATGAGATTTATATTCATATTGAATTAAATACTTCTTATAGTAAGGCGCTACACAGTAGAAATTTTAGTTATTTTACATCACTTTATAATAGGAATATTGAACGAGGGAAAAGAATTGATCCGCATATTCCATTTATTCACTTAGATTTTACATATGGTCTTGGGAAAAATATTTCGGTTAAGAATGAATATTATGTCATGGATAAGAAACAAAATTGTTATATTAAAAACTTTAAAATCATCGAGTACAACATGGACAAAATCATGGAGTTTTGGTATTCTAAAAATGAAAAAGAAATAGAAAAATACAAGCACTTAATTATACTGGATTTAAAAAGAGAAGATTTAAAAAAAATAATGAAAGGAGATTTGTTTATGGAAGCAGTTGGAAAAAGTGTTCTTGATCTAAATGATGAAGAAAGATTTAGAAGTTGGATGAGTAGAGAAGAAGATATGATTGTAATGGCAAATACGGAAAAAGCTCTTGCCTATGAAGAAGGAGAAGCAAAAGGAATTGTTCAAGGGATAAAGCAAGGAGTAAAACAAGGAGTAAAACAAGGAGTAAAATCAGGAATAAAACAAGGAAAATTCGAAGGACTTGCTCAGGGAAAAAAAGAAATTGCAAAAAAAATGCTTCAAAAAGAAATAAACATTTCATTAATTTCTGAAGTAACAGGACTAAGCGAGAAAGAAATTCAAGATTTGTCTATTTAGTAAAAATAGGGATTAGGTTAGATTCATATTGAATAAAGTATTTATATAAGAATATTTCTATTCAAAATTTTGATTGTTGAAATAGTGATTGATTCTATTAGAACGAAAAAAATAATGAAAGGAGATTTGTTTATGGAAGCAGTTGGAAAAAGTGTTCTTGATCTAAATGATGAAGAAAGATTTAGAAGTTGGATGAGTAGAGAAGAAGATATGATTGTAATGGCAAATACGGAAAAAGCTCTTGCCTATGAAGAAGGAGAAGCAAAAGGAATTGTTCAAGGGATAAAGCAAGGAGTAAAACAAGGAAAATTCGAAGGATTTACTCAGGGGCAAAAAGAAATCGCAAGAAATCTTTTAAAAGAAAATATGGATATTTCATTTATTTCTGAAGTAACAGGACTAAGCGAACAGGAAATCCAAAATTTGTCTATTTAATAAAATATTTACTTGTAAGAAAGACTTTGAAAAATAAATCTTTCTTTTTTGTACACAAAATAAGAAAAAAATAAATGGAATAAATTTCCAAATAATAATAACTGGAAAACGCTTCTAAAATATTTTTGAGGGATTTAAATCTTATGTCTATTTTTTGAGGTCTCTTCATAAAATTTATTGGGTGAAGAAGATGCTTTTTAAAATCAAAGACATGGTTACGAGAAAATCTTATCAAAATGATATTCTTTTTGAAATCATAGATATTGATGGAGATACTGCATATTTAAAAGGTGTAGATGTAAGACTTTGTGCAGATAGCCCTTTATCTGATTTAGAAAAAGTAGGGGTTATGAGTGAAAATAAGAGTGAAGATAAAGAATTTTTAGAAAAATTAGATAATTATATTCGGCTTGATCGAAATGAATATTTTTATTTACCTGGTAAAATTCTCCATATTGATGCAGATAAAGACTATTTAAATCGTTGTATTCATTTCTATGAAAATTTGCATTTACAAGCATATGGTCTTTTATTAAATGAACAGGATATTCCACTTCACTTAACAGAATATTTAGAAAAGTATCGTCCAGATATATTAGTAATTACTGGGCATGATTCTTTTAATCGAAACAGTAAAGATAAAACCAATTTACTTGATTATCAAAATTCCAAATATTTTAAAGAAGCAGTATTAAAAGCACGTTCTTATGAAGATAACCATGAAAAGTTAATTATTATAGCAGGTGCTTGTCAATCCAACTATGAAGAACTTATTCAAGCAGGAGCCAATTTTGCATCTAGTCCTAAAAGAATCAACATACATGCACTCGATCCAGCAATATTAGCCTCGTGTATTTCCTTATCTCCAAAAAATAAAGAAATTGATTTATTAGAGCTTCTTTCGAAAACCAAATATGGAAGTGATGGAATGGGAGGAATTATTACAAATGGTTCAATGTATGTGGGGTATCCAAGATGACAATTGAAAAAGTAAAAGAAACCATTGAAAAAAATGAAGGAAAAAAACTTTCATTTAAATTTAATGGAGCAAGAAATCAAATAGAAGAATTTGAAGGAGAAATCGTAGAAACTTATCCAAAAATATTTGTCATTCAACTAACCGAAGAAAATGCCCCTAGAAAATCTTTTTCTTACAGTGATATTTTAACAGAAAGTTTAGAAATTATTGGAAAATAAACATCTACTTTCTTTTTTTTGGCAAAAATGATATGATTAAAAAGGATAAGGAACTGGGGTGGCAGTATGTTAATTTATATTATACATAGTGATAAAATTTTTACCTTTAGATTACCAAAAGCAGTCAATGGAAGCTACGTTCTTTTTGATTATGACAATAAAGGAATTAAAAGAAGTCTTATCAATATTGATGCTTATGAAAACAGACAATGGTTCATGAAATCAAATGATGATATGCAAATTTTTTATAATGGTCAATATCAGGAAAATATCGAGTTGAAAGAATATAATTTTTATCAATTAACTCTTTATAAACAAGAAAATCTTTTATTGTATGCGATGCCATCTAATGAAACAGGTTATGTTGGAAAAACACTAACAACAGATAAAATTAATATTACAGTTGGTAAAGATAGCAGTGATATTATTTATAACATTCCAAATATAGATAAAAAACAAATTGAACTTATTTATGATAAAGGTTATTGGATGTATAAAAATTTAAATCCAAAAATACCAGTTTATGTAAATAAAGAAAAGAAAGATATGGCTAAGCTTTCTAATTTTGATATGATATTTTTAATGGGATTGAAAATTGTTATTTGTGGAAAAACTTTGTTTGTTAAATCGCCTTTAAATGATGCTTATTTTTTTAATAGTAAATTATCTGACGAAGTAGCTTATTTATCTCAACCTGATTTAGAGTCACATAATGAAGTTTATAAAGATTTTTATGAGGCGAATGAATATTTTAATAAGTCTCCTATATTTAGAAAAAAAATAGATACTTTAAAATTAACAATAACAAGTCCTCAAGATAAAGATCAAAGTGAAGAAGGCTCTTTACTTATGCAAATTGTTCCATCTGCACTTTTTAGCCTCACTTCCGTTTTACAAGCATATTATTCTCTTCGAAGTTATCGTCAAGGAAATATTGATAAAGAATCTTTAACAACAACAATTGTTATGTGTATAGTTATGTTGCTCATTTCAATTGTATGGCCATTTGTAGAGAGATTTGCTTCAAAAATTCGAAGAATTATTTCAGAACAAAGAAGAATTCATGTCTATACAAAATATTTAAAAAAGAAACAAAAAGTATTAGAAGAAGCAAGAAATGAACAAAAAATGACTTTAGAGTTTAATAACGTTTCACTAGAACAATGTGCAGAAATTATTGATAATAGAAATTCTTTGTTATTTTCACGAAGTATCGATCAAGATGATTTTTTAACGATTCGGTTAGGAAAAGGACGCGTATTACTTGACTGTACGGTTGATTACCAAAAACCAGATTTTGTGCAATCAAAAGATAAATTATTAGATAATATTGACGAATTATTAGAAAATTACAAATATATTGAAGATGTTCCTTTTAGCTTTTCACTGAGTGAAGAAAAGAGTGTAGCATTTATTAATAATAATAAAAATTATGAAAAATATTTAGATGCTATCTTACTTCAACTTTTAACCTTTCATGATTATGCTACATTAAAACTTGTAATTTTAACAACAGATATGAGTTCTAATTTAATGAAACTTAAGAATTTAAATCATTGTTGGGATAATGAAAAAGAAATGCGTTTTTTTGCAACCAATCTTCATGATGCTGAAAATATTTCTTCATATTTAGTTCGAATATTTAATCAACGTTTAGGGAATAATAAAAATCTTGATAGCAGTGCTAACAAAAAGGTAAAAACGCCATTTTATTTAATTATTTCAGATAATATGGAGATATACCGAAATTTAAAAATCATTGAAAATGTGTTGGAAACAGAAGAAGATATTGGTTTTGGAATTATGATGTTTGGGCAGAAATTGACAGATATTCCTGATGGTTGTGCTAACTTTATTGATTATAATGAAAAACAAGCAAGTATTTTTAAATCAGAAATGAATGAGAAAAATATTCATACTTTTATTCCTGAATTTTTAAGTGATGAAATTGATTTTACTCGGTATATAAGATTAATTGGAAATATTCCAATTCAAGTTTCTCAAGAACAACAATCTAATTTACCAACGCAATTAGGATTTTTGGAAATGTATGGTGTTGGTAAAATTGAACAGTTAAATATTCTCAATCGTTGGAAAACTTCCAATATTACAACAACTTTACAAGCACCAGTTGGAGTTGATCCAACAGGAAATATTATTTCTCTTGATTTACATGAAACGAAACATGGACCCCATGGACTTATTGCCGGAATGACCGGAAGTGGTAAGTCAGAGTTTATTATTACTTATGTTTTATCTTTAGCCATTAATTATAGTCCTAAAGAAGTTCAATTTGTGTTAATTGACTATAAAGGTGGAGGATTAGCAGGGGCTTTTGAAAACCGAAAAACAAGAGTAAAGCTTCCTCACTTAGTTGGTACAATTACGAATCTTGATAAATCAGAAATGAATAGAACTCTTGTCTCCATCAATAGTGAGTTAAAAAGAAGACAGAAAATTTTTAACGAAGCTAAAGAAAAACTGGATACTGGTAATATGGATATTTATAAATATCAAAAACTATATCGTGAAGGTGTTTTAGAAGAGCCGCTTTCGCATTTGTTTATTATTTGTGATGAGTTTGCAGAGTTAAAAAGCCAACAACCAGAATTTATGGATGAGCTAGTTAGTACTGCTCGTATTGGAAGAAGTTTGGGAATTCATTTAATTTTAGCAACACAAAAACCAAGTGGTGTAGTAGATGATCAAATTTGGTCCAACTCAAAATTTAAAGTTTGTTGTAAAGTCCAAACAACTGAAGATAGTAATGAAATGATTCAAAGACCAGATGCAGCTTACTTAAAAGAAGCTGGAAGATTTTATCTTCAAATAGGATATGATGAATTTTTTACAGAAGGACAATCTGGATATTCTGGAATTTCTTATACGCCAACAGAAACTGTTCTATCAAGAGTTGATAATAGTATTTCAATGATTAGTAATATTGGAGAAGTTTATAAAAGTTTTGATAATAGACAGGAGCAGATAAAGCAGAAAAAAGAGGATTTAGGAGAAGAACTTATTAATATTTTAAAATATATTGTTTATGTTGCAGATCAACAAAATTTTGAATATCAACAGTTATGGTTAGATAGTCTTCCTAAAGAATTTTATTATAATACAGTTGTAAAGAAATATAATGTACTTCCAAAGCCATATGATATTGATCCTGTCATTGGTGAATATGATGATCCCAAAAATCAAAGACAAAATTATGCGCATCTTTCTATTACAACTGGAGGCAATACCTATATAGTAGGAGCCAGTGGCAGTGGAAAATCAACTTTATTATCTACAATTATTTATTCAAGTATTATTAATCATAATGCAGATGAAGTTCAGTTTTATATTATTGATTTAGGAACAGAAAAATTAAAAAAATTTCAAAAAGCTCCTCAAGTTGGAGAAGTTTTAACTATTGCAGACAGTAAAAAAATCAATTATTTATTTTATATGCTAGAAGATGAAAAATCTCGAAGACAAGCTTATTATTCGAAAAATGGAAGTGATTTTTTAACAGACGTTAAACAAAAAAATTGTCCTTTTCCAAATATTGTCGTTATTATTTATGATATAGATGTCTTTAAAGAAGCATTTGAAAATATTTTTGATTATACGTTTACATCTTTTACAAGAAATTGTTCAAAATTTGGTATTTATTTTATTATCACTTCAAATTCAGCTTCTTCACTTGGTTTTACACTAGAAAATAATTTTCCTCAAATGATCATGTTGAATGAAAATGATGAATCAAACTATGCAGTCTATTATAAAGATCCTCCAATTCCAGTAAAAACACCTGGAAGGGGAATTATTGAAGTCGATGATGTTGCATATGAATTTCAAGTCCCACTGATAACAAAAGAAAGTGATGAACCTAAGATGTTACAATATGTTCTTGAGCAACTGGATAAATTCTTAGAAAATAAAGCAAAAGTTGTTCCTATTGTACCAGAAAAAGTAAAATATAGTGATCTTCCAACAGAAAATGTAACCCTAAAACATTTTCCAATTGGAATTAATATAATAACTGCACAATTTGGATATTATAATTTTTTAAAAAATGTCAATATCATTTTGTCATCAAGATGGAAAGATGCATTAGACTTTTTTAAATTTTTCGTTCATAGTTTGACAAAAATACCTGATACAAATGTCATTATTTTAAGTGCCTTACAAGATGTGAAATTGAATCAGAACGAAAAAGTAAAATTTTATGACTCTAGTTTTTCTAAAATCATTCCTATTATAGAAAAAAATATCATAAAGTATAATGAAGAAGTATTGAGTCAAAATCAATTCATTATTATTGTTTTAGGATTTGAAGAACTGAATAAGCATTTAAATGATTTGAATCAGGAAGAAAAAGTGATACCTAATATAAGTGATCTTATCTTTCTTTCTCAGAAGAATGAAAATTTTAAGTTTATTTTATACAATGGTGCAAGTATGTGTAATGAAATAAGAAATGGAGAAATTGCTGATATTATTGATCTTTCTTCAGGAATTTGGATTGGACGTGGATTTGATTCACAAAGTATAATCGATGCACCAGATGCATATAAAGATAATATTAAAATGACAAATGATATGGTTGTACTTGTAAAAAATGGTGAATGCCAATATGTGAAATTTCCTAAAATTTTAGAAGATAAAAATTAAAAAAGGAACTGTTGAATTATAAAAATTTTCTCAGTTCTTTTTCTTAATTAATCAACAAAAAAAAGATAAGTATCCCTCCAATGATTAAAAAGTTAACTTATCCAAAAAAACATTAAACTATTTTTTTCACTTGTAAGATTATCCTGATAAAACAAATCTCCAAGCTGGTTTGCAGAAAGCTAGTCCTTTACACGTAGCTATAAAATATCGTGTATTTCGCTCATTTAAAATCATTTAGCGCTAGCTGTTTACCATAATAGTTTTCCTTCTATATCCTGTAATTTTAATATATGGATGATAAATAAAACCATGTTTCAATTTAACCATTAGCTAAATTAAAACATCATAGATAAATATCTCAAATATATCGTTTAAATTAATTTAAATTAAAATAATTTGTAAACATATTTAAAATACTTTCTACATTGCCATATACTAACAATATGAGTATATCTAATAAAAAAAATAATGTCAATAATTTTTTTCATATTGTTGTAATTTTTTTTGCATTTGAGATCCTGTATTTGGAATAAATGAATTAATTTTAAGATGCAACACCACTTGCAAAATATAAAAATATTATATAATATTCGCTGTGAGCTGGTGGAATATGAGAAGAATTAAAAGAGCATCAGTTGAATCATATTTAATAGGAACTACTTTTAATATCTTCAACTTCATTATTTGTGATAAAGTGGAACATTTTTTGAGGTATTTTTATGGAATTTTTGGTCTTTAACAAATTATTTTAACGTAATATTTAAGGCATTATTACGAGTTAGGCATGAATTTTACATATTTACAATAAAAAATAATTGACAATAAAAAATATATAGTATATATTATAATTGTAATCTAGGTTGACACAGTAAATACTGTGGATGGCAGAACTGGTTTTTGCAAAGCCAGAGAGTTTACCACGCTAGATACGCTGTAATAGGTGAGAGAAAGAAAACTCTGATAAAAGTATAATTTCAATGCTACTGATAATAGTACGAAGTTTACTAAACTAGAAGTTGAATTAAGAATTTAATTCACTTTTTTTTGAATTTTAATTATCAATGAGATAATTTTTTTTTTATAAAATAGACATTTATTGACAAGAAAAAGCATTTTTTCCTATTGGACTAAATAATGAATTTTACTGATAAATAAAGAAATTTTGAAAATTATTATTATTTTTATAAATTTCAAATTGAAGAAAAATAATTAAAAGGGAAAAATTAAAAAGCAAATTCCCGTTTAACAAACTTAAAAGTATGTAAATAAAAAAGTTCCCATAAAATAGCAAAAAAAGAATAGAAAAATTAAAGAAAAAGTGCTAAAATATCACTTGTATTGGAAATTATTGCACGCGAAAAAGTGTACGAAAATAGCCTTTTTCACGACTAAGTTCCCGTACATTATTTGTTTTTTTGGAAAAAAATGGCTTGTTTGCCAGCAAAGAAGGAGTAGTTAATACTTCTTCTTTTGCATTACAATCTATCTTGTAAAACATCAATTAAACTATTTAGACTACTAGCAATATTACAAGAAAACAAAGAAGCAATAGTTTCATCATCAAGGTGAAAATTTTCTAATATACCGATAAGTATATCTTCTAATGTTTCATAGTTCTGTAAAATAATTTTAAGATCAGTAATTAAGTCATTAAAAGTAATAAAGCCTTTTACTGAATGATAATCAATAACTTTATCTTTCATTATTATCACCAAGAATGTCTTTCGGATTTAAAGTCACATCATCAGGAGCTATATATTTAGAATTTAACAATTCTACTAATTCAGGATATAATTCATTAGTTAATTCATATGGTGTTTTACCACCCAAAATATCTCTAGGAATATTATTAATATTATCTTCTATTTGTTTTACTTGTTCTATAGTTAAAGATTCAAAGGAAGTTTTTTTAGGTAAATAATAACGAATATATTTATGATTACATTCTAATTCAGGCTTTTCTTCTGGAGAATTAGGATGACAATAATAAACAGAAAGAAGTTTTTCTCCATTTTCTAAGTCGTATTCCATATGAATAGGATCGAAGAACTCGGTTCCATTATCAGTAAGAATAATATTAATAAATTTAGAATAAAGTTCTGTTCCTAAGTTATTTTTAAATTTAGTGAACTCTTTATTAACACATTCTACATTTTTCTTATCTAATAATCTAATAACCATAAAATTAGTTTCTACTAAAAGAAAAGTCATTAAAACTTTATTGTCAGAGTTTTTACCAATGACTGTATCAAGTTGCCATATTTTTAACTTTTTTTCACTGTTTATTCTTATAATATAATCCTCATAAGTTCTACCAATAGATAAAGCAAGCTCTCTTTTATATTTCTTACTCTTATTTCTTTTTCTTTTCTTATATTTGACTTTTTTAGGTAAATCTAGATTAGATAATCCAATAACGCCTAAATCTATATATTTGTAAAATGTAGGTTTGCACATATAAAGAATATCAGGATGATTAATAAAAACTTGATTTATACTTTGTTTTTTATTTTTAATTAAAGGAATAATGTTTTTATTAATTTGATCTATTTCTTCTTTAGTAATATCTAAACCTTTTCTAGTTTCAGATAAAGTATCTAAATAATGGTTATGAGCTTTTGTAGCACTGTAATATAGATGATATTTACTACAAAAATTTTTGCTTTTACAATTATTACAGCAATAAGGTGGCTTAGATAATTTTTCACAAGAATTAATCGCTCTTTTTATACCTGTTTCACTATAATCAGAAAATAAGCTATTTTTAATATATCTATTTCTTCTAATCTCTTTAGAAATAGTTGTTCTATCTACACTTATAGAATTAGATATATAAGTAAAATTAAACCCTTGATTTATTAAATATTCAATTGAACTTCTTTTTTCTTTACTAAGATGAATATAATTTGTTGCCATGTTTTTCCCTCCTTAGCTGGCAAACAAACCTTGGTTGTATATTTTATATGAAATTAGAAAATTTTTCAAACAAATGGGGCTTTGCCCCAAACCCTAAAGGTTTAACGCTTAAAGGTTTCCGAAAAGAAAACCAATTAAAAAGAAGCATGGGATCTTCTTTTCGTTTAACCATTACTAGAGCGCTCAGGTCACTCCTCAGTGTTACCTTATCCTCTCAAGTAATGCCTTCATTGTATCATATGTTATTTTTCATTTTAATGACTTACTTCCCACATTTTAAAAAGCGGGAACTTTCAAATTTATTTTTAGAAAATAATTAAAAGTATTGAAAAAACTATATTTTTTTGCTATTTTAAAATAAAGGAGGATATAGAAATGGCAAAAAAAATGTTTAATTATACTATTACGCAACCAATTACGGTTCCACCAACAGTAAAAGAAGATTTTTTTAATGTTAATTATAAGGCGGAAGGATTAATTAACGATATAAGTAATGATTTACAAAAGTGTATTGACTCTATTAATGAGTGTGAAAAAATATATAAAAAGTTAATTAATAGCAAAGGTTTAATTGGTTCTGCAGCACAAGCAGCAACTGAATTAGCTAAAAATACTGGAACATATGCTAAAGCAGCTCAAAGTAGAAAAAATGGGCTTAAAGCTAGATATGAAGAGGATATGAAAGCTCTTTTCTGGCAAGCTATGGAAGAACTTGCA
>CANQHD010000042.1 GCA_947623625.1 uncultured Bacilli bacterium | reverse complement strand
CATTTCTCCTGATTATCAATTAATTTTAAAGTATATTCTACATTTGTGAGACTATTATTTCGAATAGAAAACGTAAATGCTGTTGTTCGTCTTCCCTCATCATCTGTCATTGGAACGGAAGAGTCTAAATCTAAATCTTCTTCTTGTTCAAGAATTTCAACGCTTACTTTACCGCTTACTAAATTAATTTCTTTTTCTCCTTTATCAACAAAGACCAACCAAGCATATGAAACTCCAAGCACCAAAATAAAAACAAGAACGCCTAATATAATCAACTTCTTGTTTCTATGTTTTTTCTTCTCACTCATATCTGACACCACCTTTTATGATGTCATTATATATCTAAAATTACCCCCCCCCATTTTTATTCTCAACTCGCATATTTTTGGGTGGTGTTATTATAAACTTGTACAGTAATATGGTTTAATTTAGGAAAATATTTGCAGAATAAATTACAAAAAGAAAACAAAAAACTTTCTAAACTTCTTCCATAGCATTTCTTATCATGGAGTCCAGTAAAGTTGAACGATTATTCAGTATTTCCTCCTTAATAAGTTCCATTTTCTCTTTAATTTCACTCGTCAAGACTTGAAGTTTTGGAAGAAGAAAATCTTTCTCATTCAAATAAGTAATAATATACTCTAAATTCGTAAGTTTTGTATATCTTCCATATAAATTACTCTTAATATATGCCTGATATAATTTTCCAAATGATAATAAATCTATATTATTAAATCTTTTATCTTTTAAAATAAAAACCGTTGTATAAAAATAGTTTTGCTCAATAGATAAATCTAAAATTGTCTCTCCCTTTAAATTTTTTATATTAGGGAGAAACTCTTTCTTTTTATTAAGTTCTTGAATAATTTTTGCGACTTGTAAATAGTTTTGTGAAATAAGATAATGAGCAAACGTATTTCCTAAATTATTTTGATGATTGATATCAATTTCTTTTTTCTTAAGATATTTTAAAACAAGATCATATTCATGATATTTAAGTAACTGCATTAAAATTGTATTCCCTTGTTCATCTAAAATAGTAAGAGGAACAATATTTTTACTTAGGAATCGATCCACTAAATTAAAATGACCTTCTTTCATTAATTGAAAAATTAAGATTGGATTTTCTTTGCAGACTCTTAATGCTTGTTCTTCATCATAAAACATGAAAACCTCTCCTTTCATTAAAATATCCTTTACTAATTAAATGAACGAAAGAGGTCCTTTTTTTACAAAAGATAATCGACAAAAATTTTAATAAGTTTGAGATGATGATTGAATGATTAAAAAAAAGAAATTCAGCTATTTTACGCAATTTCTTTTTCATTCATTTCTTTTTAATTTTCTTTCTCAGGAAGCACTTTTAAAAATGTACAATTGGATGTATCCAGATTACTAACGACTTGATCCAAAACTCTTTTATTCATCTTTCGAATTAAATCAACACGATTTAAAATAGGCTCATTATAATCAACAATATCATTGAAAATTGAATTACCAACATTGCTAACATAATCCATCATTCTAATCTCAGAAGATATCCAAACCTTTTTCAATCGTTCAATCTCTGAGACATCAATCGAAATATTTTGAAAAGTATCTTTAATCATATCCACTAAATAATCTGGTTTTGTTGTATCTGCATAAATTAAGAGTGTCTTAATATTTTTTCCATATTCATCTTCCCATTCATAGCCACAAGATGTTAAAAGTTGCTTCTCACGAGCTTCCTGCATAAAGTTAGAAGTTGTCCCAAAAGTAAGAGATAAAATCATATTCAAATATAAGTTCAGTTCTATTTCAGAAAGACCAAACTTTTTCTTATCGAATTTATATCCCAAAGCAATTTTAGGAATCACTACATGTGTCTTTAATAAATCCAGTTCCTTACTCACTTTTACAGGTTCTTTTACCTCTTTTACTTTCACTTTCTCTTTATACGTTTTAAATTTTTTATTTTTAATTACATCAAGAGCATCAATTTCACTAAAATTTCCTGAGATAACTAAAAACATATTGCTGGGACGATAAAAAGCATCATAGCAATCATAGAGTTGTTCTTTCGTGATTCTTTTAATATCTTCTTCTGATCCTAAAACATCTTGTTTTTTATCATCCGAAACATATAAATTGTTATGAAGTATCTCTTCCATTTGAAAATCTGGGATGTCCTGGTACATCTTATACTCTTCCAAAATAATTCCTTTTTCTTTTAAAACATTCTCATCTGTAAAGTAAGGAGCATTAACAAAGTCGATTAAATAACTTAAATTTTCTTTAAAATTCTTTGTTCCATAACAATAATATCGAGTTGCATCAAATGAAGTTGCGGCATTCACATCTGCACCACTTTTGGCAAAAAAAGCAAAAGGATCTTTTCCATCTTTTTGTTCAAAAACTTTATGTTCTAAAAAATGTGCAATTCCACTTGGATAACTTGTCATCTTCTTTGTCTTTGGCGATGTAAATGTCAAGGTAGATCCTCCAAAACGAACACCATAGATCGCTAAATAATTGTGTCTTGATGTATCCGGTGCTAAATACACCCTTAATCCACAAGAAAGAGTTTCCTCATATATTGTCATTGCATTATTTAAATTAAGCTTCTTCATGACTACCTCCTTCTAAAGCGTAAACAAGATCTACTTTGACTTTTTTTGCAACTGAGACGATTTCTTCTTTCGTTACTTCTTTCATTTTTCTTTTCTTTGTCTCAATATCATCTACACCCAATAACTCCATCATATAATAACTTTCTGCAAGCTTTGTCATCGAGTCTTCAATCACATCAAAACTGGATAAATAAAATTCTTTGGCTTTTAAAATGGCTTCTTCACTAAATTCTCCTTTTGCCATTTTCTTTAATTGATTTTGAATCTCTTTAAGCGCTTTTTCTTTTCCACCCTTCGCAATTCCTGCTGTAATTAAAAGACAATTATCTGCTTTATTAGGAACACTTCTAATATCATAACAAAGAGAATTTTTTTCTCGAACTTCTTGAAATAATTTAGAATCTCCACTTCCTCCTAAAATGATATTATAAAGCGTTAAAGGATAATTTCTTTCCTGCTCTGTCAGTTCACAAAGTCGACAAGTAACAACAAGTTTCGTCTGTGTCATATCTTCATATTCTGTTATATTTCTTATCTTCTTAGGTACTTTGGGGTTTTCTAAAATAGCAGTTCCCTTTTCCTTTTTAAACGTTTTAAACTTAAAAATCTCTTTAATTTCTTCAAGAACTTTTTTAGAGTCAAAATTTCCAATAACAAAGATATCAACAATATCTTTATCAATCATTTCAATGTAGTGTTGATATAAACTCTTGGGTGTAATTTTATCTAAATCTTCTAAGTAACCTTCTCCACGAATGGATAATGGGCTTTCACTATCCATATTTTCAAGTGCACGTATCACACTATAACGCGATAAATTTTCTTTCGTTGCTTTTAAACTTGATTCTATTTCGGCTTTTATCATCTGATAATCTTTTTCATAAAAAGCGCCTTCTTGAACATTGGGTTCAAATAAAATTTGATGAAGAAGAGAAAGACATTTTTTAAAGTTTCCCTCTTCTGTATACTTGTCTTCTAAAACAGACAGATTAAAAGATGTATCCATAAAATTTCCAATTCTTCGATTAGAAGCAGATATTTGCGCTGCATATAAGTCTTGGCAGATAATGGACAATTCTTTTTTAGATCGAATTTGACTGGTCGAACAAAGAAGTAAGTTCACTAAAAAGTTTCTTTCTGTTACTTTTTCTTTTTGAATATTATTATGGAAACAAACCTTCACTTGAATACTTTTAAAGGCTGTTGTCTTGATTAAATGAAGTTGATAGGAACCTAAGTTTATTTTTTCATATGGCATAATTTCCCTCTTTTCTTTTTAATAGTATTTCCTCTTTTCTTCTTTTTTATAACACGATTGCATCTAAAGCTGTCACAATCATTTCATCGAGTGTTTTCTCTCTTTCTTCACTTGTTAAGACATCATCTTCATAGATGGAGTCTACAACAGTAAGTAAGCATGCGCTCTTACGATTTAAATGTTTTCCAATTGCAAAAAGTGCAGCTGCTTCCATTTCAAAAGCAAGAATATCGAGATCTTTTGGATACTTACTTAAGTATCGATCTTTATCGACATAAACATCAAAAATATCACTTGTTGAAATGAGTCCTTTTGTGATTGGAATATGATGTTCTTTTGCAGATTGCTCTATTTTTTCATTTAACTCTTGATTTGAAAAATAAATTTTTTCAAGATCATCAAAGAATAAATATGGATAACTAGAAAGCGTATAACTTGCGGTTGCAAGAATAATATCTTTCATATGCAAATTTTCTTTATTGGCTCCACATGTTCCAATTCGAATGAGTGTATCTACATCATAAAACTTACAAAGTTCATAAGCATAAATACCCATGCTAGGCATTCCCATTCCAGTTGCAAACACTGTTATTTTTTCACCTTTATACATTCCTGTATAACCAAGCATCCCTCGAACATCATTAATGCAGACGGCATTTTCTAAAAACTTTTCTGCAATATACTTTGCTCTTTTAGGATCTCCTGGTAGTAAAACTTTTTTCGCTATATCTTTTTTTTCACTTTCGATATGTGCTGTCATTTTCTATCACCTCTTCCTCTATTTTATAATATACCATAAATTGCCAGTAGCTTCTACTACAATTATTTTATGTTCTTTAAGAACCTTTTTTGGACAAACTCAAACTTTTTCCGGAAAAAAGGGCAAAAAAAGAACAAGTGAAGTTCTTATTCTTCTTGCTCTTTTTCTTCTAATTTCACAAGAACTTCTCGCGGTTTTGAACCATTTTGTGGACCAATAATTCCACGTTCTTCTAATAGATCAACAATACGTGCTGCTCGATTATAGCCCAGTTTAAATCTTCGCTGTAAAAGAGAAGCGGAAGCTTTTTGCGTTTCAACAACAAATTCGACAATTTCATTGTAAAGTGGATCGTCATATTCCTCCTGTTGTGACATATCTTCCATTTGACTTTGACTCTTATCTTGTGATGATGATTCAAGATTTAACATTTTCTCATCATACTCTGCCTTTTGTTGTTCAATTGTATAGTCAATTAGTCTTTGAATTTCACTATCACTAATAAAAGCACCTTGAACTCTTTGAGGAGAGACTTCACCCATTGGGAAGAAGAGCATATCCCCTTTTCCGAGAAGTTTTTCAGCACCAGTTGTATCCAAAATAGTTCTTGAGTCAATACTACTTCCAACTGCAAAAGATATACGAGATGGGATATTTGCTTTAATAAGTCCTGTAATAACGTCTGTGGATGGTCTTTGCGTTGCTGCAACCAAGTGAATTCCTGCAGCACGGGCTTTTTGAGCAATTCTTAAAATGGATGCTTCAACTTCTTTTGCAGCAACCATCATTAAATCGGCTAATTCATCGATAATAATGACAATATAAGGCATTCTTGACTTTTCGTCTTCTCCACTATGCGTTTTATTCCACTCATCAATATAAGCATTATAAGTTGTAATACTCTTTGTCTTCGTCTCACTAAATGATTCATAACGTCTTTCCATCTCATCGACCATTTTAGCAAGAGCGACAGATGCTTTTTTAGGATCAGAGACAACAGGACAAAGTAAATGTGGTATTCCATTATAAACAGAGAGCTCAACAACTTTTGGATCCACCATCACAAGCTTAACTTCATCTGGTTTTGCACGCATCAAAATAGAACAGATAATACCATTGATACAAACCGATTTACCACTACCAGTTGTTCCGGCAACAAGTAAGTGCGGCGTTTTATCAATCTCACACCAAATAACATTTCCCATAATGTTTTTTCCAAGAGGAACTAAAAGCTTACTGCTATCTTTCTCTTTAGGAATTTTCTCGACAATTTCTCGGAATGAAACAGGAGTTGTCTCCTTATTAGCGAGCTCAATTCCAACAGTATTTTTTCCCGGAATCGGTGCTTCTATACGAACATCTCTTGTTGCAAGAGCAAGGGCTATTTCTCGATTAATTCCAAGTAACTTGCTTACCTTCGTTCCTGATCTTAATTCTAGTTCATACTGCGTAACTGTTGGACCTACATGAACTTCAACTACTTTTCCAATAATTCCAAAGTCTTTTAAAACATTCTCAAGCGCTATAATATTTTGTTCAATAAGACTTTGATTCATTCCCTTCTTTGCCTTTTTAGGGGCATCTAAAAGCGTAATTGGGGGCAGCTGATAAGACTGATTATGAATGATAACAGGTCGTGCGTCTTTCGCTTCTTGAGAAGGCATTGGCTCTTCCTCTTCATCATCTTCCATAATTAAGCTATGACTCTCTTCTTTTGGTTTTTTATTTAAGTCATCAATACTCGAGATGATAATTCTTTTATCTTCGTCAGGAACACTTCCTGATATCGGAGCATTTTCTTCTTCTTCATCCACCACTGGTTTTTTAGAAGTCTCTTCTTTTTGTTCCATTCTAGATGAGAGCGCTTCTTTGCTTTTCTCGATGGAATTTCTTACAAAATCAAAAATAGAGAATCCTGTAAAGAGCATAATTCCAAAGAAGACCAAGACCCAAGCGATAATTTGCATTCCTTGATAGGAAAAAAGAAGTGCAAAAACAAGCGCAAATCCCCCTCCAATAATACCTCCTCCTGTTATATCGGGTGTTAATCCTTTCATAATTTGATTAAATGAAGTGACAAGTTCATCAATGGTTGCTGTAAAAACTGCACTGATATTGCTACTATTTTTAAGGACATAATCTTGATGCATTAAGACCAATACGCCAATGACAAACAAATAAATCCCTAATAATTTTGTTGTAAAAAAATTAGGCCACTCTCTTTTTAAGACCAAATATCCACCCATAATAAATAATACGACCAAAAACAGATTATACCCAACACCTGTTAAGAAAAGTCCAAATGATGCAATCATACTACCAACAGGTCCATATTTTCCAAGTCCTAATATGGAAGCAAGTATTAATAAAACACCATAGAGTTCACAACTATAGGCAAATTTTTTTTTGGCTTCTTGCTTTTTCTTTTTTTTCGCCACGAGACCCACATCCTTACCTTCTAAACAACTTATATTATACGCTCATTTTTGAAAATAAAAAAGAGAAAGTGCATCATTTGACAACACTTTCTAAATAATATTGACTAGACTGATATTTAAAGTGATAAGTAATTGGTGTAAGAGTTGCTTGAATATTTTGATATGCTGTTCGAACATAGTTTGGATAATCAGCAACATTTGTAAAGGTATTTTTATAAAGCGCAGGCATATCAATAACAGGATTGATATTTTGAAGTGCTTCTTCTGGAGTTTTAAAGTAATAAAAGACATATTCTCCTTCTGGAACTGGAAGATAATAGAGTTGGTACACTTTAATTTTTATCTCTTTTGTATTTTTATTTTGTGTTCCTTCTAGATAAAAATTTTTGCTTTTCACTGGATACGTTGCAACAGTTTCTTTTTGAAATCTTTTATTTTCTTCATCATAGACAAAACAAGCATTGATATCTGTACAAGTAGATTGTTCTTCTTTAAAAACAACATCTGGTCCAAAATACACTTTTAAAATTTGTTTGATTTTAGAGACGCTCACACCTCGTTTAAAGTCAACATATTCTTTATCTTTTATGGAGTCAATAAACTGTAGTGCACTATTAAGCGGCAGTGTTTTAGCCTCAAATGATGAATATGGAAGCATTCCATCATAAAGAGCTATTTTACTCATCAGATATTCTTGTTGAGGCTCTGTAAGAGCAACTTCAACTACTTCTTCCTCTTGTTCTTGTCTTTTTCTTTCTTCTTCTTTCTCTTGTTCTTTTTTTTGAAAATATTGGTATCCAAAAAAGCCGCCAATTCCTACTATAAGAAGGAGTATTACTAAAACAATGGGCCATTTTTTCTTTTTTTGTTCAATCATTTTATCATCCTCTATTTTATTATAACATGAGTGATGAAGTTTTTTTATAAAAAGTTCACAAAAAAAGAAGGCAATGTTTGTTGTTGTCTTCTTAAAAATTTTTATCTCGTAAGAATGGTGGGAAATCATATTCTCCTCCACCACCATCACTATCTCCTTCATCAGGAACTGGTTTTGGATCCACTCCAAGATAGTCGAATTCAATATCTGTCCTTGTTCTTCTAGGTGGAGCAGATGCAACATTCGAGAAGATTGGTGGTGTCTCTTTTTGACGTCCACTCTTATCAAATCCAGTTGCGATAACTGTTACAATGACTTCATCGGACAAGTTTTCATTGATAACAGAACCAAAAATTGTATTAATATCTGTATTGGCAGCGGCACGAACAACTTCGGCTGCTTGTTCTGCTTCAAAAAGTGTTAAATTCACTCCACCTGTAATGTTGACAATCGCATCCGTAGCACCTGAGATAGATGTTTCAAGAAGTGGACTTGAAACCGCTTGTTTTGCAGCTTCAATCGCACGTTCTTCTCCCATACCAATACCGATTCCAATAATGGCGTTTCCTGAGTCTTTCATAACAGCTTTAACATCAGCAAAGTCAAGGTTAACAAGTCCTACGACTGCAATTAAATCTGAAATAGATTGAACACCACGTCTTAAAACATTATCAACTTCTTTAAATGCTTCCAGCATTGGAGTTGTCTTATCAATAATTTCTCTTAAACGATCATTAGGAATAACAATTAAAGTATCCACATGTTTTTTTAACTCTTCCAGTCCTCCAAGTGCATTTTGCATTCTTCTTTTTCCTTCAAAAGTGAAAGGTTTGGTAACAATTGCAACTGTGAGTGCACCAAGAGCTTGAGCAATTTCAGCAACAACAGGCGCAGCACCTGTTCCAGTTCCACCACCCATTCCACAAGTGATGAAAACCATATCTGCTCCACTTAAAGCATCTTCTATCTCTTTTTTTGACTCAACAGCAGCTTCTCTTCCAATATCAGGAGATGCTCCGGCTCCAAGACCATCTGTTAAGGTTGCTCCAATTTGAATTTTTATGTCAGCTTTCGAATTATTTAAGACTTGTAAATCTGTGTTAGCAACAATAAAATCAACGCCTTTAACACCAGACTCAACCATACGATTAACAGCATTACCTCCACCGCCACCTAAGCCGATAACTTTAATTTTTGCAAGCTGATCCATTTCTAATCCATTTACCATATTTTGTCCTCCCTAATTATCTAAAAAATGTCCAAAAAATTTATTGAGACTGATATCACTACCTAAGCTTCCTTTTTTCTTCATGGATACTAAATTGCTTTGGGCATCAAGAGAAAACATTGTACCATCAGTATCAAGAAGCATGCATCTTTGGTGGTAGTATTTAACACTTCCAAGAACACTCGTAAACTGATTATGACGAATGCCAATCTCTTTTATATTCCAAACATTAGCTTTATGTCCGAATAAATCTTCTAATAAGTAGGCGAATCCTGCGAGTTCGCTTATACCACCTACTACGATTATATAACTTATTTCTCGTTTTGTTAAGTTATTTATTGCAGTTTTCGAAAGTTTTAGAATTTCTTCAAGTCGTGACTCAATGACTTTAGAAGCACCAATTTGATTAATTTTTTTCTCTTCTTTTTTTAGTGTTTTAATACTCATCCATTCATTGGTATCCGCATACCTAGATGATGTAATCGCAAACGTCTCTTTAATAAGACGCGCTGTTTTTAAATCCGTCTGATAAATATAAGCTAAATCTTTATCGACAAATAAACTACCAACTGCAATAGTTTCATTTTTAATCAGGATTCCTTTATTAAAGATAGAGACTGTTGTTGTTTCTTCACCAATATTAATTATCGCACCCATTTTACGATTATAATCTTTTGTCTCACAAGCAAGATAGTCTGCTTGAGGTGCTAAAATCACATCCGCAACTTCAATTCCTAAAGCTTTAAGCACTTGAAAATAGGGAAAAATTTTTTCTTTAGGCATCGTAGACATCACCACTTTAGCAGAAAGAACACTTCCACTACTTCCCTTTGGATCTAGGACATTCGCTCCATCATCCACACTAAAAGAAATGGGAAAAATCCCAACAATTTCAGAGGATTCATCATTTTTTTTAAATACCGCATCTTTTAGGGCAGCTTTTATCTCATAACCGGTCACTCTATCTTCAATTTTATGAGTTCCATGTTCAATAGAAAAAAAAGCGTTTTCTGAGGGAAGCACAAGAACAGATTTTGTAATTTTCATATTGAGCTGTTCTTCTACTTTTTTTACTGCGATTTGAAGTGAAGAGATGCAAGACTTAATGTCAACAATCTCTTGTTTTTTTATTCCTCGTGACGGAGTAGTAGCAACCGATAAAACATGATAATTTCCTTTAACGACTTCCAGTGTTAAAACTTTAATAGTCGATGCGCCCAATTCAATTCCTGTATATATCTTTCCCATGCTATCCTCCTATTCTTCTTCATTATACACTACCTTTTTTTAAATTGTCAAAATAAATATGAAATGAGTTCTATTCCAATTTAAACGATTCTTAAATATTAAGAAGTGGTGAAAAAGATTTTGCCTATTTATAGCTATTAAGATTAGAGAATTTTCTAAAGGTAAAAGCAACTCTCTTAATTAGCTTACAATTATTATTTCTTTCCATTATTTCATTTACAAAAATTTTCATTAAAAATTAAATTAGAATCTTTAATATTTAGTAATTTTAGTATTAAAATTATTTATAGACATTAACAGCACATCTTTATTTTGTATTTTGATATTTTCATTATAACAGGTTTATGTTGTAGTGTTTTTTTACATTTTAAAAAGTGGGAAAAGTTATTTCACCACTTCTTAATATTTAAGAGCCAAAAATTCGAGGCAGTTCCAGACAAAACCCTGGAGCCTCGAATCTTTCTTTCGAAGAATGCAAATAGACTCATATTTTTATTTTCTATCCAAACGCCCATCTGTTTTTTTACAGATGGGCTATTCCTTCTATCTTAATTTCTACTAATCAGCTTATTTCTAATTCTTATCAAGTGCTCGAAAAAAAGAGTTACTCAATAAAACATCAAGATGTTTTATTGAGTGTTAGCACCACGCGGAACGAGTGGCCGGTGCCCGCTCCACCTGCTAAACTCGAGCTGCCATAGTAGAAAACACCTGCGTGAGTTGTACCGTTATAGCCACCACCACGATGCATCCATGGGCCGGACGAATAGACCATGTACTGGTCATCACCGTACCAACCTGCGGTTTCACTTAATGCATGACTTTTACACGCTGATCCACTGCATGCAGT
>CANQHD010000041.1 GCA_947623625.1 uncultured Bacilli bacterium | reverse complement strand
TATGGTCACGTTTGGGTTAAGTTTGAACCAAATCCAGATAAGGGATATGAATTTGTGGATGCCATCGTTGGTGGAGTTGTTCCACGTGAATATATCCCAGTAGTTGATAAAGGATTACAAGAAGCAATGAATGCAGGTATCTTAGCAGGATATCCTATGATTGATGTTAAAGCAACACTTTATGATGGATCTTACCATGATGTTGACTCTAACGAAATGGCATTTAAAGTTGCAGCAAGTCTTGCTTTAAAAGAAGCAAAGAAAAATTGTAATCCAGTTTTACTTGAACCAATCATGAAAGTAGATGTGACGACTCCTGATGAATACTTTGGAAATGTCATGGGAGACCTTACAAGTCGTCGTGGACGTCCACTTGGACAAGAAAGCCAAGGAATGGTTGTCAAGTTAAGCGCAATGGTACCATTATCTGAAATGTTTGGATACGCAACAACACTTCGTAGTAATACACAAGGACGTGGTACATTTGTAATGTTCTTTGATCATTATGAAGAAGTACCAAAGAACATTGCTGAAGAAATTATTAAGAAAAGCGGAAATTAAAATCTTTTCTTAAAATAAAAATCGTTATCAAAACAGTTGAAAAAACTTCAATTGTTAGATAAAATATAAAATGTAAATAAAAAAGGAGGAAATTAAAATGGCAAAAGAAAAATTTGACCGTTCAAAACCACATGTTAACATTGGTACAATCGGACACGTAGACCATGGTAAAACTACATTAACTGCAGCTATTACAAAATGTCTACATGATAAAAACCCTGCTTGGGCTGACTTTACTGATTATGCAAATATCGATAAGGCACCAGAAGAAAGAGAACGTGGTATTACAATTAATACAGCACACGTTGAATATCAAACAGAAAAGCGTCATTATGCACACGTTGACTGTCCAGGACATGCTGACTATGTAAAGAACATGATTACAGGTGCAGCACAAATGGATGGAGCAATTTTAGTTATTGCTGCTACAGATGGTGCTATGGCACAAACACGTGAACACATCTTATTGTCACGTCAAGTTGGAGTACCTCGTATGGTAGTCTTCATGAATAAATGTGATATGGTAGATGATCCTGAACTACTTGATTTAGTAGAAATGGAAATTCGTGATTTATTAAGTTCTTATGATTATGATGGAGATAATACTCCAATCATTCGTGGTTCAGCACTTAAAGCTCTTGAAGGAGATCCTAAGTATGTTAATGCAATCTATGAATTAATGGATGCAGTAGATGAATGGATTCCAACACCTGAACGTGATAACAATAAACCATTCTTAATGAGTATTGAAGATGTCTTCACAATCACAGGACGTGGTACTGTTGTTACAGGACGTGTTGAACGTGGTACATTAAAATTAAATGATGAAGTTGAAATCGTTGGTATTCGTGAAACTCAAAAGACAGTTGTAACAGGAATTGAAATGTTCCGTAAACAACTTGATTTTGCAGAAGCAGGAGATAATGCTGGAGTACTTCTTCGTGGTATTTCTCGCGAACAAGTTGAACGTGGACAAGTTCTTGCAAAACCAGGAAGTGTTCATCCACATAGCAAATTTAAGGCAGAAGTTTATGTCTTATCTAAAGAAGAAGGTGGACGTCATACACCATTCTTCACAAATTATCGTCCTCAGTTCTATTTCAGAACAACAGACGTAACAGGTGTAATCAATTTACCAGAAGGTGTAGAAATGGTTATGCCTGGAGACAATGTTTCAATTGATGTTGAATTAATTCATCCAATCGCAATTGAAAAAGGTACTAAGTTTTCTATCCGTGAAGGTGGACGTACTGTTGGTGCTGGAGTTGTTTCAGAAATCGTTGAATAAAAAACAGGAGGGTCTTTATGGGACCCTTTTTTATATCATAAATAATGATTAATAAAAATCTATTTTACAATTAAAAACTGAAAAAAACACAATACAATTCGTAAAAATAGTTCTTTAAAGGAGCTTCTATGAAGAAAAAAGTTATATTATTTTTAGTTGTACTCATTCTAATAATAACTGTTATGTTATTTTTTCTAAATGCAAATCAAAATAAAAAAGAAACAGACAAGAGTAAAGAAAAGCAAACTGAAAAAATTATGTTAAATGGTGAAGTTGTAAACTTTAAAAAGTATCGAGTAAATCAGCAATTTTATTTAGAAATACCAGAATTATTTGTGGAAATGAGTGATGAAGAAGTCAATAAAAGATACACCAATGATTTTAAACCTGGACTTATTTTTACAAATGATAAAATGGATGTAGAATTACTCGTTCATGCTACAAACGACAATGTTTCAAATGAAGAAGTATCCTCATTTTTAGAAAGCTATAAAAACACATTGAGTCATGTAGAAATAAAAGATGAAAAAGTAACAACAATTCAGCAACATAATATTGCAAGTCTTAATTATATAGAACAAAAAGACACTCAAGAAGAAAGTCATCACGTTTTATTGTTTTCTTTAAATGAAAAAGCATTAATGATTGACTTTAAATACTTTAGTGACTTAAGTGATTCTTGGGATAAGATTTGTATTCATACTTTAAACTCTTTACAATTTGCATAAAAAAGAAGGAATTAGTTCTTTGATTCCTTCTTTTTTTCATTTTTTGCTTCTCCTGCTTTATCTTTATTAAAATTTTTATATAAATTATAGGTAAGTCCATTAATAATATAGTCAAATTCACCAATAAACTCTGTGATAACTGCATTGTATCCTAATTTCATTTCATTCAGTCCACGATATTGTTTTTTTGAATCAAAAGCTCCAGAGACTCCATTTAAATTTAAATATTTGTACTTTTTTGAAGAAGCATCTTCAATCATTTTCCATTTTATTAAATAGTTTGGGTTTAACTCTTTATATGTTGGATTAAATCCTTCAATAATCATATAACTTGCGTCATCATAAGAAAGACAAAGTGCAGTTCCAATTATAATTCCATTTGGATGATCCTTTAAAAGCGTTGTTGCCCAAACTAAATTATTTTTATAAGTATTAAGCAATTTATCGGATTCCATTTTTTGATTTAAGAAAGTTTTCTTTTTCTTTCCAGTAATTTCTTTATTTTGTATTTTTTTATTTAATTCTTCGTTGTGTTCCATTTCTTTTTCATACATTCTTTTACTACTGATGACAAATGTTTCGGTATTTAATTTTGCAAAATAAAGAGTTATATCTTTTTTGAAATTTTTATAAAAATCTTGATAATAAGAAAGATTTCTTGTGTGTTTTTGTTTTACAAATTCATAAAAACTTTTTAAATCATCTTCTTTTCCAACATAAATTTCAACACCGTTTCGCATCGCTTTTTTGATTTTATAACGGGTTCTTTTATCAAATGAATTAAAGATTTGTTTTATATCTTTATTAAGAGTAATAATGGCTTCAAAACGAGGTTTTGCATTTTCAAAATTGAGATTACTTCCATGGTATTGAAAACCACTTGCTTTTAAATTTTCTAAAATGATATTGGCTTCTTGATTAGTATTTAAAATGACTCCTTTTTTAGAACGAATATAAAGAGGTATATATGGATCTATTTTTAAGTACATGAATCCTTGTTTTGCAAGAAGTTTTTTAAGCTTTGTCATTAATTCTTGTAAACGGTTACTGTCAGTATAGTCAATGAGCATACCATGAGGAGCATATGCCATTTTATTTGACATAAAAATTTCTTTGAAAATAATAAGGGATGCTCCAATTAAATGATTATTGTCATCTGTAAAGCCAAGATAGTGAATATCATAGCCATTATTTTTCATAATATTTCCATATGCGACAGTTTGATAAAAATTTCGATAGCGATGACAAGAAGCATATTCTTGAAATTTTTCTGGCGTCAAAGTAATAATTTGCATAATACTCTCCTTTCTATTTGAATTATAGCATAAATTGATAAGAGAAAAAAGATTTAAAACTGAATAAAAACGAGTATAATAGAAGAGGGAGTGATAAAAATGTTTGACGGAAAAAAAATATTCATTTTGGGTATGGCTCGAAGTGGATATGAAGTTGCCAAAATACTTGGAGAAAGAAAGTGCCAGCTGTTACTGAATGATAAAAAAGAAGAAGCACTACAAAATAAAGAACAAGTAGAAGAGTTGAGAAAATTGGGTGTAGAACTGGTTTTTGGATCTCATCCAGAGGATCTTTTAGACGAAAGCTATGATTATGTTATTAAAAATCCAGGTATTTCTAATGATCATTTTTATATTCAAAAAGCCAATTCATTACATATTCCAGTTCTAAATGAAGTTGAAGTTGCCTATCAATTATTGATAGATGATATTACTTTAATAGGAATAACAGGAACAAATGGGAAAACAACAACGACAACTCTTATTTATGAACTGTTAAAAGAAGCTTATCCTGAACGAGTTCATATTGGAGGAAATATTGGTTATCCACTTTGTAGTCTTTTAAATAAAGTCAAAAAAGGAGATATTATTGTCATGGAAGTTTCTTGTCAGCAAGGGGCAAATTTTCATGATTTCCATCCTCATATTGGTGTGATTACAAATTTTTCAGAGGCTCATATTGATTTTTTTGGAAGTTATCAAGCTTATAAAGATGCGAAGAAAAAGATGTTTTATCATCAAACAAAGGATGATATTGCAATACTGAATATGGGAAATGAAGAGGTTATTAAAGAACTAGAAGGCATTTCTTCTAAAGTGAAATATTTTTCGAGTCAAAATGAAATTAATGGTTGCTATTTAAAAGAAAATGCTATCTATTATTATGGGGAAAAAATTATAGATTGTAGTAAAATAAAATTAAAGGGTATTCATAATTTAGAAAATTGTATGGCAGCTATTATGGCTGTTAAAGAATTGGGTGTTTCTAATGAAATTATTTCTAAAGTTTTGATGAATTTCAAAGGTGTTGAGCATCGTTTGGAATATGTAGATACTATAAATGGGATTCAATATTATAATGATACCGAAGCAACCAATATTAAGTGTACACAGATTGCCCTCTCCTCTTTTAAAGAACCAACTATCCTTATATTAGGTGGTATGGAAAGAGGACAAAAGTTTGAAGATTTATCTCCTTATTTAGAAAATGTAAAAGCAATAATTGGTATTGGATCTTGTCGATTGCGAATTCTAGAATTTGGGCAACAACACAATATTCCAACTTATATTTTTCCAACTCTTAAAGAAGGATTTCAACAATGTGTAAAAATAGGAGAAGAAAATGATGTTGTTTTACTCTCCCCAGCATCCGCCTCTTGGGATCAATATGAAAAATGTGAAGATAGAGGAGACGAATTTAAACAGTATGTTCAATCATTAAAAAGAAAGGAAGATGAAAATGAAAATTAAAGATATTATAGGAAGAGAAATACTAGATTCAAGAGGAAATCCAACTGTTGAAGTGGATGTTATTTTAGAAAATGGAGTCATTGGAAGAGCCAGTGTTCCTTCAGGTGCTTCAACTGGAGAAAGAGAAGCCTTAGAACTTCGAGACAATGATGATAGTCGTTATAATGGAAAAGGCGTTATGAATGCTGTTCATCATATTAATGGACCTCTTCGAACAGCTTTATTAGGAATGGATGTTTATCAACAAAAAGAAATTGATGAAAAAATGATAGAACTTGACGGAACAAAGACAAAGAGTCATTTTGGAGCCAACGCAATTTTAGGAATTTCACTTGCCTGTTTAAAATCAGCAGCAAAGTCTAAAAATATGCCTCTTTATGCGTATCTTGGAGGTGAATATACTCTTCCAGTTTCTATGATGAATATTTTAAATGGAGGAGCTCATGCAGATAATAAGCTGGATTTTCAAGAATTTATGATTATTCCAATGCGAGATACTATGAAAGAAAGAATACGAGTTGGTTCAGAAGTATTTCATGCATTAAAGAAAGTTCTTAATGAAAAGCATCTATCAACAGGTGTAGGTGATGAAGGAGGTTTTGCTCCTGATCTTGAAAATAATCAAGAAGGATTCGAACTTATTATGGAAGCAATCAAGAAAGCTGGATACCAGCCAGGAACAGATGTCAATTTGGCAATAGACGTTGCAGCCAGTGAATTTTATCATGATGGAAAATATGAATTAAAAGGAGAAGGAATTTCTTTAACACGAGATGAATTAATAGATTTTTATGAACAATTAATTCAAAAATATCCAATTGTATCCATTGAAGATCCTGTCGATGAAAATGATTGGGAAGGATTTCAGAAAATTACCGAGCGCCTTGGAAATAAGATTCAATTAGTTGGAGATGATTTGTTTGTTACAAATAAAGAATATTTACAAAAAGGAATTGATATGCATGCTGGAAATGCAATTCTTATAAAAGTCAATCAAATAGGAACTGTAACAGAAACTTTAGAAACAATTCGTCTTGCAAAAGAAAATGGTTATAAGACAATTATTTCTCATCGTTCTGGAGAAACAGAAGATACAACAATTGCTGATTTAGCTGTTGGTCTTTCTTTAGGACAAATTAAAACAGGTTCCATGTCAAGAACAGATCGTATTTGTAAATACAATCAATTACTTAGAATAGAAGAAGAACTTTCAAATAAATAGTTCTTCTTTTTTGCACTCATATACAAAGTTTGATATAATTTAAGTAAGTGAGGTAAATTTATGCAAACAGAAATCTTAGAGGCTCTAAAAATTGTTTTCGTAACATTTTTATTTACTGCGATTATTATGCCGTTTATGAAAAAAATTGCCTATCATATTGGAGCTGTTGATGTTCCACGTGAGGATGAACAACATCGTCATATTCACAAAAAGACAATGCCTAAACTAGGAGGTGTAGGTATATTTTTAGGATTTCTTTTTGGATATATGTTATTTGGAAAACATAGTCCTGAAATGATTTCCATTTTAATTGGAAGCATTATTATCATTTTAACAGGAATTATTGATGATATTAAATCAATACGAGCTTCTCACAAATTGTTAGGACAACTAATAGCAGCCTCTATTATCGTCTTTTATGGAAAAATATTATTAAGTAATATAACAGCTTTTGGATTTGAAATCGATTTTGGAATTTGGTCTTATCCGATTACTCTTTTATTTATAGTTGCGTGTACCAATGTTATTAACTTAATAGATGGACTGGATGGTCTTTCGGGTGGAATTAGTGCGATTTTCTATTTAACAATTGGGATTATTGGTTTTTTCCAAGGAAGATATGGTAGTCTTGTCATGCTTCTTACATTTATTATGTTAGGAGCCACTTTAGGATTTTTGCTTCACAATTTTTATCCAGCAAAAATATTTGCGGGAGATTGCTGTATGTTTATGGGATTTACCATTTCAATTATCTCCCTTCTTGAATTTAAAGGACCTCTTCTTACTTCTGTTTTTATTCCATTAATGATTATTGCCATACCAATGCTGGATACTTTCTGTGCTATTGTAAGACGTCTTTTAAGGCATCAAGCCCCGTTTGCGCCGGATAAAGAGCATATTCATCATCAACTTTTAGGAATGCATTTTTCTCAAAGAGCAACTGTTTTAATTATTTATGCAATTAATATTCTTTTTGCTGTTGCTTCTATTTTTTATTTATTAAAGGATCCTCTTGTCGGTCAGATAATTTATGCGATTATCTTCATATTGGTGGTTTGGTTTGTGTTACATACCTCTATTATTTCTGAAAAGATTCCTGAGAAAAAAGATGAGTTTAAAAAGAAAGTGGAATCTACTATTAAAAAGACTGAAAAGCAAAAAAAACATAAGAAAACGACAAAAAAGGACTAAAAAAGTCTTTTTTTGACAAATAAGAAAAATTGAACCATTTCTATGATAAAATGAATAAAAAGAGGTGGTAGTGTGCTAAATTTTATTGTGTGTGAAGATGATTTAACCTTTTTAGATAATATGAAAACAATTATTAATAACTTCATGATGAGTTATGATGTGGAATATGAAATTCATACCTTTACAGGATATGATAAAAGATTTGAAAGGATTGTTAAATCAGAAATTGGATTTAAAGTTTATTTTCTTGATATAAAAACAAAAAGTGGCAGTGGAATTGACGCTGCAAGATTTATAAGAGAAGAACAAGATGATTGGGTATCTTTGATTATTATTGTTACTGCTTTTAGTGAATATCGTTATGAAGCACTAGGTAACAGACTCTTTTTACTAGACTTTATTAGTAAAGTAAACAATTGTAAGCAAAAAGTCATTGAGGCTTTAAATGTTGTAATGAAAAATTATGACAATCGTGAGAAAACTCTTAACTATGAATATAACTACATTGTTCATAAGATAGAATTTAGACATATTATCTATATTGAAAAAGAACAAGAGAGTAAACGCTGTATTATTAAGACAACTTATAATGACTTTATTATTCCCAAAACATTATCTGAAATAGATAAGATGTTAGATAATAGATTTTTAAAAGTTCATCGAAGCTTAATTGTGAACTTAGATCAAATTGAACAATATGAAATAAAAACTGGAGAAATTACTTTTAAAAATGGAACAAAAACGCATTTAGTAGCAAGAGACAAAAAGAAGGAGTTGATTAATAGTGTCATTACTGTTAAGTAGTTTACTCATGTCTACTTCAGGAGTTTTTATTAGTAAGAATCTTTTAAAAAATAATGTGAAGCCTAAACCAATACAAACCATTTTTTCTATTTTATTAATGTCAACTCCTGCACTGCTTTTTTATGAGTTAAATTATAATGGATTGATTCCTCTAATTACTTTTATTATATCTATCTTTGCTTATCGAAGTTTATTTAAAGAAACACTTTCTATTTCATTATTATTGGCAAGTTTTGTAATGTTACTAACCTCAATTACAGACTTATTTTTAATGTCAGTGTTAAGAATTATTACAAATGTTCATCAAGCACGAGAAATATGGTATATTATGCTGTTTGCTAATTTATTTATTGCTATCGTAAGTGTTTTCTTATCCAAAATTCCTCTTGTAAAAAATTTATTTGAGGGAATAGCTATTCGTTTATCGAAAAAAGTTTATCTTTCTACCATTATTTTTATCTGTTTATTTTTATGTGCGATTATTGTTTTACACTATAATATTACATCTATTTTTAAACTGAATGAAGTTTATGTAATGACTCTTATATCATTATCTGTCTTTTTTCTACTATATTATATTTATATGATAGAGCAAATTAATTATGATAAGCTAAGTAATGAATACAATGCTTTATTTGAATGTATTCAAACTTTTGAAAATTGGATAGATAAAGAACAACTAGGAATTCATGAGATGAAAAACACATTATCTGTAATTAGAGGGATTACAAATGAAAAGAAAATTCAAGATAAAATTGATGAAATATTAAAAGAGAGTTTTGTTATTGATGAAGATTGGGTAGAACAATTAAAGATTATTCCGAAAGGTGGCATTAAAGGATTACTCTACTATAAGATGGCAGTAGCAAAGTCTAAAAAGGTAAGACTTTTTGTTGAAGTAAGTCCTAAAATCAATTCGAAGTTTAAGTCACTAGATAATAATATGATTAAAAAACTTTGTATTTTACTAGGTATTTATTTAGATAATGCAATAGAGTCTGCTGAAGGAACCAAAAAAGCTCAGGTAACTTTAGAAATATATCTTTGTAATCAAAATTTAGTTTTTGTTATCTCAAATACTTATAAAGAAAGACCTAATTTAGAAACAATGAATAAAAAAGGTGTTTCATCGAAAGGATTTGGTAGAGGAAAAGGCTTATATTTTGCTCAAAAAACAATTACAAAAAATAAAAATTTTCTTGGTATACAGCAGATTATGAATGATTTTTATATCCAAAAGTTAATAGTAGAGTTATCAAAATAAAAATGAATAAGATTGAATGGATATTGTTTTCTCTCTCAATCTTTTTCTCTATTAAGTATTCCAATAAAAAAGGTCTAGTGTTTTTCACTAAACCATTTTTAAAAGGTATATACTCTAAATCGAACCACTGTATACTAAATTGTATATCTTGTGGTATAAGAGGGAAATATTTATTATTTCCTCTAGTAATTGCAAAGTACTATTATCTTAGTCCATATTTTCTAGTGCTTTTGGTTCATCTACAAACCACCAAACACATCCAACAGATGCAGATGCAGTTGCTAACATAGCGATTGCAGCTAGTAATCTTGAAAGATTCTTTTTCATTTTCATCTCTCCTTTCTTTAATAACTTATCTATTTAAACATTTCTGTTTAAATCAACTTTTTTGTAATTTTGATATGGTTGCTTAAATATCCAATATGGAATGGGTGAAATGAGAAGCGTTTCAATAATAATTCCTGGAAGAATGTAACCAGTTAAATTAGGAAATATATACATTATGAATCCATATGAAAGTAAAACTATGATTGAAGCAATTTTTCTCATCTTTCTTTTTTTCTTATTAGTAAGAGGTCTTTTTACAGTATCAGCTGGCGCACATAAGAGAAAAATAATGAAAGAACAACTCAATATGATTGTCTTAACTAAGAAAGATATCTCTACATGTAAGCAAAGATAAGGGCAACCAATCAATAGAATTCCCGATGTGATTAAACAAGTTAAACTATTATTTGCATGAAACCCAAAAGCTGGATATCTTAAAATGTTAAAAATGGCTAAACAAATCAGAAATTCTTTTAAAAAATCAATTCCAATACAGATGATGATAAAAATAATTGCTTTTGTAATAGTTAAATAGAGTCCTTCTAATCCATAAAGTAATTTTTCTTTATCTTCTTCCGTATATTTATCTTGATTTTTCATAATAAAAGATATAGATTGATTTAAAAATGCTTGTTTCAAATAATCCCTCCTTTATTATCAAAGCTATTGTATCATGCTAAAATTTAAAAAAAATCTTTCGACAAAAAACGGCAATTATTGCACTTATTTAAAGAAAAAAGTTAACTAAATAGGAAAAATGAAACAGAAAAAGTCTTCAAAATGACATTTTAGAGAAAATGAAGTTTAAAATTGGAAAAATTTGGTACACTATTTGCTGCAAGGTACTTACTTGTAAAATAAAAAGAATAGAGGTGTTTAAAATGATTGGTAAAGTGAAGTGGTTTAATAATGAAAAAGGCTATGGCTTTATCGAATACAAAGAAAACGAAGATATCTTTGTACATTATTCAACTATCAACTACGATGGTTACAAAACTTTGACTGAAGGTCAATATGTAGAGTTCACGTTACTTGAAACAAGTAAAGGTTTACAAGCAGTAGATGTAACACCTATCAAAGAACCAGCTACCCAAAATTAGGTAGTTTTTTTTCTTTTTAAATGCTATACTAAAACTAGGAGATGATACAATGGAATTTATTATTCGTGGAGACAAGATGACAATCACAGAAGCAATGAAAAATTATATTGAGGAGAAAGTTTCAAGACTTGAAAAATATCTTGAAAACGGACAAAAAGTCAAAGCAACCATTGTTGTAAAAGTGAAAGGGAAAAATCAAATTGTGGAAATTACGATTCCTTTAAAGAATGTAATTTTACGAAGTGAAGAGACAAAACCTGATTTTTATGAAGCAGTTGATAAAGCAAGTGATATATTAGAAAGACAAATTAGAAAAAATAAAACAAGAATTATTTCAAAAAAATTGAAAGCAAAAGAAGACTTTATTTTCTTTGATACTTTTGAAGAAGAAAACGATGAAGAAAATAAGATTGTAAAAAGAAAAACAGTTTCAGTAAAGCCAATGGATGAAGAAGAAGCCATTCTTCAAATGGAGTTATTAGGGCATCAGTTTTATATGTTTAAAGATGCAAGTACATCTAAACCAGCTGTTGTTTATAAAAGAAAAGATAATGGTTATGGTTTAATTGAAGCCGAATAGAAGAAGGAGGAAAAGAACGCAAATTTTTAGACTAAATGCAGGTTTATAAAAATTTGTTTAATTTACTAGACTTATTTCAGGTTTAAAGTCAAAA
>CANQHD010000040.1 GCA_947623625.1 uncultured Bacilli bacterium | reverse complement strand
ATTCTTTTCATCTTTATCAGTCAATTTATTTTGCAAATATTTTCCTAAATTAAAACATATTATTGTACAAGTTTATAGCACAAATCATTTTCGAGAGAATTTACGTCTTCAAAAATTTAAATATCATCTTTCTAAATAGTCAGCACCCTTATGAGGTTCTTCCATTAGAAGACCTTGATAGTTTTGCTGCCTTAATACTTCATAAATAACAATCGCACAACTATTGGACACATTCAGTGCTCGAACCTTATCCGTCATTGGAATTCTCATGCAGTGATCTAAATCACTTTGCAAAATTTCTTTAGGAATTCCAGTAGATTCTTTTCCAAAGATAAAATATAAATCTTTATTTTCTAAATTTTGATAGTTAAAGCTTGTATGTGGCTTTCTTCCATATCTCGTAAAATAATAATATATTCCTGGGTTTTCCTCTTCAAACGTTTTAAAGTCAGGATAGACTTTATAATCTAATTGATCAATATAATTCACACCACTTCTTTTGAGTTTAGAATCCTCAAGAGAAAAACCAAGTGGCTCTATCAAATGAAGTTTTGTTCCTGTGGCAACACAAGTTCGCATAATATTTCCAGTATTTTGAGGAATTTCAGGTTCATATAATACAATGTGATTCATCTAGTGGTTTTTCCTTTCTAAAAATGAGCTTGCCGTTGCTTCTGTTAAATCAACTGCTTGATCTTGAATCACGCCATCTTCAAACTCTAATAACATGGGGTAACTATCTCCTCTTAAAGAACTACCATACTTTGCTCCAAAAGACGAAACGTATTTTTCAACATCATCTTCATCCGATAAGTTTACATAAACAATCACAGAATCTAGTCCTTTTTTCTTAACAATATAGCGAAACTCATTTTCAAAATTACGGCACTTATCTTCGACTGCAGTACAAAGATAGAGAATTGCATTAGGCTCTTCTTGTAAATAATGTTCAACTTCTAAAGTATCTACTTCTTGTAGCACACCTCGAATCACAGGAATTTGCTTTTGATACTCCCTAAAAGTCTGATACCATTTAGAAAAATAAAAAACTAAAACGATAACACCAAGATAAATGATACTTAAAATAATATAATTTTTAGCTGGCTTTTTTTTACTCAAAATCACTCACCTCATGTTTTTAGTTTATCATATTTTAACTGGATATACAAACACTCCTCATGAAAAATTTTATTCAACTAAAGTTTCTCGTGATTCTTCGTGCGATTTTGACAGTCAACTCTCATTTTTTCTGTCTCTTATAAAAATAGTTAATATAAACGCCCTACATTCAATAAAAAAACAAACATATCTTATCAATAAAAGGAGTGTATTTATGAATCAAAGATATCAATATCCATATCAAAGTTCTCCAAGAAGATATGGTGGAAATAACTTCAATAACAACAATCGAAATTTAGGAGGACTTTTAGTTGGTGGTGCTTTAGGGTATGGACTTGGTTATATTACACCAAGACCTTATTATGGTTCTTATTATGGACCAACGCCATATTATTATCAACCTTATCCATATTATCCACCATTTCGTCCATTTTAGGAAAAGTTCAAGCTTGCTTTGAGCTTTTTTTGTTCAAAAAAAATCCAAACTGATTCGCTTGGATAAATTTTACTTAAAGCATAATTCGATATGGATTTTCTTCTGTCCCATCTCCCCCTTTTAATAAAACAGAAGGTGCTAGATAAAAAACGGGTCTTTGATAAAGTGAAGTACTGACATTTGTCGCAAGAACGGATCCATCTGTTGAGATAGAAAAGACTTGATCTGTTGTTCCCTCTACTGGACTAAGAAGTGCTTCATTATTCCCCTTATTTATCCAGCTTGTTGCGTGACAAGCACTGATATTATTAAAGCAACTATCGTTATAATGACTTGCAAAAGTATAAACATAATCGCTTAAAGATAACAAGTGATTATAGGATGTAAAAGGACGATTCGTCATTGTTCGCTCTTGTAAATAAATCTCTCCCCCTGAACTTTTAGAATAAACTCCTCCAAGATAGACTGGAAAAGGCGTGAATATTTTCTGTGTGATTTCATCTTGAGATAAATACGCTTCATCTACTAGATAAGATGGTTCTGTATTTTTAGTACCATAAGGAGCATCAAATCCTTTCTCTTTGATAATCTTTACTTGAGGATTATAACTATCTCCTTCTAAAGAAGCGAAAACGCCTATTATCCGGTAAAGATCTCCATTTAAGATTAAATAATTAGAAGGATGATCTCCTATATACCGATAAGAAATCGCTCTTGTTGTAAGAGGAGTTGCTTCTTGATTGTATAAAAACATCTGCTTTTGATCTCCAGATGAATAGGAAACGCCTTCTTGATTGGATTTTCCAATTAATTTATCTGCCAAAGTATTTGTTGTCTGAATGGTTGAGACACTCACCTTACTTCGATATGTTTTTCCCATTTCATTATTGGTTGCATCCTCTGTTAACCACACTTTAAAAGAATATTGAACTTTCTCTCCTGCTTTTAAATATTTCTGGCGAATTAAGATCATACTACTTCCTAATTCATCTAGTGTTCCTTCTAAAGAAGTCCCATCACTTCCTGTTAGAGAATAACCTAAATACTTTTTATCGACCATTGAAGTGTTGTTCTTCACTCCTTCATCGGTTAAAGAAACTTGGTAATAAGCATCCATTGTTCCTTCATTCTCTACAATAAATTCATAGGGTTTTAGTGCATTGACTTCTTTTAAAGACATGGTTGAAATATTCGATAAATTTACATATTCGCCTTCTAAAAAAGTTGTTTTAAAATCACCCACAGAAATATAGACGGCTTTCTCACCATAAATGAGCTTGTTAAAAACGGCATAGCTTGTTCCAACTAAAGAGATAATTCCCAAAAGTAAAAAGCATGAAGTAAGAATCAGTTGTTTTTTCATTTTTTTGTTTTTTAAAATATATCTTTCATTCTCTATGTCACTACTTAGTCGCTCAATCTTTCTTATTTTCATATACTTTCCCACCATCCTATGATAGTAAAAGTATATCAAAAATATGCCATATTTACAAGTTTTTAATTTTCATTTTCATGACTATACAGACCATGAATTTTTAAAATACTATCTTCTTCTTGATCTTCTAATACCCAACGCTTCTCTTCATCATCTTTACGAACTCTAAAGTATAAAGTGTATTGAACTTTATCTGTAACGCTTTCCATTTGTTTGATTTTATAATCCATTTCTTTTTCGATGTCTTTCTCTCCATCTGTTTGGAATTCTTTTTCATTTTCTTGAATATACTTCTCAGACTTTTCAATTGCATTTTGATAGTCAAAAACACTAATTTCAACAGTAATAGAAGCGGTATCACCATCGATGGTTTCATCTTTAATTTTATAAGATAAGTTTTGATACTGTTTTTCCATTAATGATTTATATTTTGTTTTCTGCTCATCTGTTAATGTGACATCCTTTTCCATGATATGATCTAGTTGGTTTGTAACATCACTATCCATGATTTGATATTTTCCTAAGAATTCTTCTACTCTTTTTGTTGGTGTATTCATCATATCTGTACAGCCAACAAGTAAAAAAAGAAGCAATGTTAAAAAGAAAACTCTCATATTTTCACCTCAGTAATAATATGTGTTGTTTTCTTGCTTTTATACAAAACAAAAAAGGGAGATAAATAAAAATCCCTTTAAAAATCACAATTACCTGGTGTTCTTGGGAACGGAATAACATCTCTTATATTATCGACACCTGTTAAATAGATTAAGAGTCTTTCAAATCCCATTCCAAATCCTGAATGAACACATCCACCATATTTTCTTAAATTCAAATACCATGTAAGTCCTTCGTCTTTCATTCCCAACTCTTTCATTCTAGAGAGTAATTTTTCATAGTCTTCTTCTCTTTGACTTCCACCCATTAATTCTCCAGCACCTGGTACTTCTAAATCGACTGCAGCAACTGTTTCATTATCTGGATTTAGTTTCATATAAAAAGCTTTAATATCTTTAGGCCAATCCGTGACAAAAACAGGTCCGTCAAAATATTCTGTTAAATACTTTTCATGCTCTGTTTTAATATCAGCACCATATTCTGGTTCAAATTCCCACTTGACTTTTGCTTCTTTTAAAAGCGTAATCACATCATGATGAGTAATTCTTGTAAAGTGACTATTGACAAGACGATTTAATTTATCAATTAGTCCTTTTTCAACAAATTGATCGAAAAATTCCATCTCACGTGGGGCGTGTAAAAGAACATAGTGAACAACAAACTTCAACATATCTTCTTCAATATCCATCAATTGGTTTAAATCACAGAAACAAATTTCAGGTTCAATCATCCAAAATTCACTGGCATGTTTTTGGGTATTTGAGTTTTCAGCACGAAATGTAGGACCAAATGTATAAACTTTTTTAAACGCATGAGCAAAAGCTTCTGCTTCTAGCTGTCCTGTAACTGTAAGACCGACTTTTTCACCAAAAAAGTCTTGAGAAAAATCAACTTGTCCCTCGCTTTTTGGAATGTTTTTTAAGTCCATTGTTGTCACTTGAAACATCTCTCCAGCGCCTTCTCCATCATTTGCAGTTAAAAGAGGCGAATTGACATAAACATATCCTCTTTCTTGAAAATAAGTATGAATCGCAAACGAAGCAATACTTCTTACTCTAAAAACCGCTTGGAATAAATTTGTCCTTGGTCTAAGATAAGCTTGTTCTCTTAAAAACTCACGACTATGTCTTTTGGCTTGAATCGGATAGTCTAAGGGACAGTCTCCTTCTAAAGTAATTTCTTGCGCAACAAGTTCAATGCTTTGACCTTCTTTGGGACTTTCTTTTAATACTCCAACAACTCGGATACTACATCCAATATGCAATTTTTGAATGTCTTCAAAATCTTTCAATTGATTATCATAGACTACTTGCAATGTATCAAAACAAGTTCCATCTGAAAATGCAATGAACCCAAATTCTTTTTGTTTTCGATGATTTCGAATCCACCCCTTCACTGTAATTTCTTTTCCTATTAATTCTTTTTCTTTTGAAAAAATTTCCTGAATATCCATTTCTTCCTCCTTCAAAACAAAAAAAGCAAATCATCATGAAACGATACTTTCTCTTTGCTTTTTTTATCCTCATCTTCATGAACGATTTCTAAATTCATTGTACTCTATCGATACCATTTTATCAATTGTTTTTCAATTTTTCGATTGATTTTTCTTCCATTATATTGATTCTTTAAAGGATCTTTAAACACTTCTAAATATGCATCAAAATAAGGAACATTGCTTGAGAAAAACACTTCTTGCATCATCTTTTCTAATGACTCATCCATAGAAAAATATTCTGATAGAAGAAGAGAATTATCTTTTAAAGCATACATTTGATATTCTAAATTTGTATCTAATAATAAAGAACTTCCAACAAGCGCTTGTCTTCGCCTATCTTCATTTTGGGATGAGAGATTTTTCTTAAGAGTCTTTTCTTCTTGATGATAGAAGTAGTAAGTTAAATTTTTAACTTGTTCTTCCCCTTTTCTTAAGCTGTCTTCAAAGTCAACTAAATGTCCTCCATCTTTATCCATTAAATGATTAGAAAGTCTTATATCACTAAAGATAAAACCATTTTGATGAAACTCTTGTAACTGTTTTACTGTATCTAAAAGAGCTTTTTTCTTTGCATCAAAGGAGAAAAACGGTAAATGATCTTCAATCACTTTCGAAAAAGAATAAGCATTTCCATAAAACGCACAAATGTAGCCTAACAACTTTCCTGAAACCTTAAAAGACGAAAGTGGATAGCCACTATTCTCAATCACTTTCCCATCCAGCAAATAAGACAATTGATCTAGAACATCACTAGAAGAATTAAAACGTATAAACTCTTTCAATAAATAATATTTTTGACTCGACTTCATCAATTTAAAACGAGAATGTTTTCCTTCATCTATTAAAAGAGATGGTAATTGATGATACTCTTCATCTGTTAACATTAATGCCATTATTATCCCCTCTCAAGATGTTTATTATAGCATATTTTTTTCTTTTTGAACACCTAACTGATAAGAGCTTTTTAAAAGAAAATACAGCTTCTTATGAAAAGAATGTAGGCTTTTTAAGCTCTCAAGTAACTCTTTAGAAGCTTGTTCTTGATTAAGACACTTCTTTTCAAAACATTCTTCATAAAAATAAGCAAGTTTATTTCCATCTTCCTTTAAAATAGCTTCTTCAAATTCTTGTTTTAAAAATTGTTTCATTTCCATCTCAAACCGTGTACAAGTAGAACAAGTTTGTTTAGATTTACAGTAATATGGAAGAGAAATTTCTCTTAAATCATTAGAAACTTCCAACACTTCCTCCTCTTCATCTAACAACATCCGACTTTTTAAAATACTCTGTCCTTTTCCATTAAAGCGGATGGCAACTGCTAAATTACCATCTGTAAATAAAGCAGCATACAAAATTGTATCCATCGATCCTTGTTGATAAAATTCTGTTTTATTTCTTATCTCTTCTAAAAAGGACGTATCTACAAAAATATCTCCATAGATCAAGTCATCTAAAATAACACGATTGACTTTATAAAGGGGCATTCTTTTCATATGTTCCACATCATCTTCATCGCCCCACTCAAAAAATTCGAAAGGAACTCCTTTTGTGAAATTCAGTAAAATATCATAAATATAAATCAAAATTTTTCCCTCCTCCATAATGCAACAGTCAAAAAGAATAAGCCTAAAATCAAATAGACGAAAATAGAATTTGCAATAAGATAGTGACTATAATCAAGAAAAGTATAACCAAATGAGAATAAGTTAAGAGCAAGCAGTGCCATTAAAAATGTATAGGATAAGAACGATATTCCCAACAAAAACAGTATGACTTTCAAAGTTATCACCTATTATTAATTTATTACAATTCTAATTTTAGTATACAAATGAATACGTGTTTTATACGAACAATTTTTTTAAATCACTTTACTTTATTCTTCTTTATCTTCTAGCTTTCCTATATTGACATCATGGATATTTTGGAATTTTTTTTGAATTTTATCGGTTGTAATCGAAATATTTTCAACATCACGACTGACTGTTTGAATGCTTTTGGATAGTTTATCCCAACGTTCTTTATAGCGTGCAAATTCAAGTCCTAGTTTATTGAGTTCGTGATGAATAATGGATGTATATTGATCTCTTTCTATATTTTTAATAATCATTTGAATAATAGAGAGCGTACTAATTAAGGTCGTTGGAGATGTAATCCAAACTTTTTTCTGATAAGAATATTCTAGTAAATCTTGATGATAGGCATTCACCTCAGCAAAAATAGCTTCAGCAGGCAAAAATAAAATAGCTTGATTGGATGTTATTCCATCAATAATATATTTATCGTGAATCGCATCGATATGTCTTTTCATATCTTGTTTAAACACTTTTTCATAGTAATCTCTTTCTTCTTTTGATCTTCTTTTATCGACCATTTTTTCATAATGCTCAAGTGGAAATTTCGAATCAATCGCAATCGTACCAAGAGGATCAGGTGCAAACAAAATAGCATCTGTAATTGTTTTGTTGGGAAGAGGATATTGAAGACGATAAATGGCATCATTCTTATCGCCAAAAACACTAGCTAAAACATGTTTGAGTGTGACTTCTCCAAAAATACCTCGGCTTTTTTTATCGGTTAAAATACTCTGCAGTGAGACAATATCACTAGAGAGCATATCAATTTTTTTCTGAGCTTCATCAATTTTTGAAAGACGCGAAACAATAGAGACAAATGTCTGATTGGTTTTCTCAAAATTTTGATCCATACGCTGATTCACTTTTTCATTTATCAGTAATAATCTTTTTTCAACTTGTTCATTCAAAGCTTGGAAATCCTCTTTCAAGCTTCCATTTAACTCGTCCTTAAAACTTCCTAATTCTTTAATCAGTTCAATTTCAAGTTTCGATAAGCGCTCTGTTATATTGCTTTCATTGATATTTTTTGATAAAGAAAAAACTGTCAAAATAATTAAAATGATAAGAAGAATAATAATGATATATTCCATAAATCCTCCATGATAAGATTATATCATAGAAAATTTCTAAAACTTAAAAAATCAGTCGATTTTTAAGTGATGACTGACAAATTTAGAAAGAAGATATGAAAGAATTAACAAAATAGAAATAAGGATGATTGTTCGAATATTGGTAATGCTTTCAATTAAACTTGTTCCAACAAATCCCCAGAAAAAAATAATCGAAATTTTCCCAAGAAAAATAGCAATGATAAACTTTCTAAAGGGCATTTTGGATAGACCACAAGCAATATTAATTAAAAAAGCGGGTGTAAATGGAAGTGCAATCACTAAAACTAAGTTTGAAAAAGAAAATGTCGATATGCGCCTTTTTAACTTTTTAATGGATGGATGATACTTTTTTAGAAAGCGATGATCCAATATATTCGAAAACTTACAAAAAAGACAATAGGATAAAAAGCATCCCAAACAAGTCGCACCCCATGATAAAAGAAAGCCAAAGATAGCTCCATAGGCTTGAATATTTAATGCAACAAAAAGACCTAAGGGTAACGCTGGAATAATAGATTCCAATAAAACAAGCAAAACACCAAAAACAGGTCCACCTGACATCAATATATCGGTCATAAATTCAATCGTTTTTTCAATCCAAGCCATATAATCACCTAAAACTATTATACAATAAAGTCAAAGAAAATAAAGTTAAAGTGCTTCATATCCTCCATCTATTTGTATCACATTATAATCATCTTTTAATGCTTCTATCAATTCATTACTATAATACCCTTCATCGCAAAAAATATAATATGTTTTTTCTCGATCTAAGTATTTAGAAGGAAATTTCTTTAAAAGAGCATAAGGAATATTCTTTGCTCCTTGAATACTTCCTTTCAAATAACTTGAGTGTGATCGAATATCAATTAAATTCAATTTTTCTTGTTGATATTTTTTTAGAAAATCTTCCATTGAAATATGCATAGTAACTCACCAATATATTTTATGCAACAGATTAAAAAAGCAGTTCATAAAAACCACTCTTTTAATGTTTATTAGTTCTTTCCCATTTTTTTAACCAAAACAGGGGTTTCCTTACTACTCGCTTCTCTTTCTAGTTTTCTAAAATCTATCTTTAAGTTCGGTGTTAAAGGAAGTTTATCTTTTTCAATATACTCTTCTGGAATTTTGTATTCTTTAAGAGTACTACACAAAGTGATGATTTCTTCTCTTATTACAGAAGATGCATTTTTTTCCTCTTCTTTCAATGTGTAGTATAAAATTGGAACGTTTTCTTCAACTTCGTCTTTTCTTGCTACAAGAGCACAAGAGTCAACTGCGGATATTTTTTCAAGGACAAACTCTTCAATTTCTGTTGGAGAAAATTTAAATCCATTTCGCCCAATTTGTCTTGTTTTTCTTCCAGTGATATAGACTCCACCATCTTTATCTATTTTTCCTAAGTCACCAGAACATGCCCAAATGGTTCCATCTTTTCCCAATCTATAATAGTTTGAAGTCTCATCTTCTCTTTGAAAAGCATAGCCTTTCATGGAACAAGGTGTCTTATATCTTATTTCGCCCTCTTGATTTTCACCATACTTTAACTCTTCGTCTGTTTCTGGATCAAAAATAGACATCGTTGTAAATATTAAAGGATAACCAGAGCATCCTGGACGCTTGGTTTCTAAAAACGTATCTGTTGACAAACTGAGTCCAGGACCTGCTTCATTTTGTCCATAACCAGGTCCAACTTTTATCTTGCAACCTCTTTTTGCTAATTCTTCATCCAGTGCATATTGCTTCGTACTTTCTAAATGGGCACTTCCTGAGACCAATGATTTAAGGAAAGATAAATCTTTCAAACGATCTGGATGATCCTTTAAATAATTCAGTAACACATTCATATGAATAGGTGCTCCTAAAATATGATTGGGTCTAAATTTTTCAATCAATTTGGGGAGTCCATCAATGACAGGAACCGGTATTAAAATGTCTTCCATCCCAAAAGCTAAAATTGTATAGACCCCATTATTAGAACCAAAACCTAGGAATAAAGGAATAATGTCTAAGTTTTTATCCTGCACAGCATAATCATTTTCTCCTAGTTCTACTTGTCTTACCATTGAAGTAAAGGTCTCATTTGTATATTGAATGGGTTTCGGAGAAGACGTTGTTCCACTTGAATAAATAATTTCAGCAACAGTATTTTCATGATAGGGTGTATCCATTTTCCCCTCATAGTTTCTTCCATTTTTTATAAAATTACTCCAGCTGATATATTTTTCTTTTTGAACGACTTTAGGTTTAGTCCCTTTCATTCTCTCAATACAATCTTTGAAATCTGATAAAAAGTTCATCCCAAAAGGAAGTGACTCCGTTGGGGAAATGAACATAACATGTTCAACTTGGCGATCCAGCTCATCATTATTTGATAAAATATCATCCACCATAGAAGAACAGTCTTCCATCGTTATATAGAGTTTTGTATGAGACTCTAACATTGTTGTTTCAACATCTTTTTCTACTGTTCTAGGATCGAGTTCAACCGCAACAGCACCAATTCGATTAAGAGCAAATAGCATATAGACGGATTCGGGAGTTGTTGGCATGGATATCACAACATGATCCCCTTCTCTTACTCCCAGTTCTAGAAAGGATTTAGCTGTTTGTTCTATATGATAAAACATAGCACCATAAGTGATTTTTCTTCCATAATAGTTCAGCGCAATAAAATTGGGATTCCTTTTATTTCGAAGATAAAGGTAGTCATACATCTTCATTTTGGGTAATTGAGCATCCAACGTTTTCTTCTTAAAGTACTTAAGATGTGGTTTATCAATACTTGCATAACCAGTAAAGCTTTCCTGTTCATAATACTCATCCGTCGTCTCTTTTGGATTTTCTAAGTAACGAAGAATATCTTCCATTTCATAAATATTATTTTCTGAGACGGCATGTTCTAATTTTTTTCTTAATAAGCGAAGTGTTTTTAAATTCATATTAAGACTCATTTCCTTTCACTTTTGAAACAATATAAACTTTTTGCAGGTATTATAGCATAAATCCCCCAAAAACTAGAAGCATTTTTTAATGGATGTTAAAAAGAAATTTTAAATAAAGCGTAAAGTCCGTTCTCGTAGGTTTCCACAAATGATTTCTCTTCCCATTCTTATTCATTAAAGCTAGGCTATGTTAAGCGTCTTTACTATCTCCATCATCTCTAAAGCATCCCTTTCATCATCCATATTATTGATGAAGGCAAGACGAGGATCTAGGTTTGGGAAGGAGACAAAATTCCAAGTGTTTTGCTCATTTTTATAATATCCAACGGATGCAGTTCTTCCATTATTTAATTGAAGATTCTCACTGGTAAGTCCTGTTCCACAAATTGCGAATGGTTCCTTATAAAAATAAAGTATTGCACTCCTATCTTCTGAGTCTTTATAAATTTTTAAAGCAAATAGATAACGGCTCTCATCTGATGTGGTAAGCTCCTCATAGTTCCAATTATTTAAAATATCTAATTGAATGCGTGTTTTATCAATTGTTTTAGAATATCTTTTAATCGTTGTTTCATCATCACTTATAGGACAAGAGTATTTTGCCGTTTTGAATAAAGTTTTCTCTTCATTGTTTTTACAAGAATAATGATTGAGTAGTATTCCCTTATCAATATAGTAAGTACTATCACTGTTCGTTAAAGTTTCTCTTATCTTTAAGAAGGGACTCGTATTCAAAACTTTTGCTTGAACTGTATCCAGTAAAATGACTCCAGTCAAACATCCTAAAGCTATTAAACTCCATTTGACAAATTTTTTCATATCTTCTTTCATTTGAATCTCCATCAGTCTCAGTCTTTTAAAAATATTTCATTCATTTTTTACAATCGAGTAGAGAGAAATAATTAAATTATTTCGTCCCTCTCACACCACCGTACGTACCGTTCGGTATACGGCGGTTC
>CANQHD010000039.1 GCA_947623625.1 uncultured Bacilli bacterium | reverse complement strand
GACCATAGAAACCTTCTTTAACATTATCTTTACCAAGTATCTTAGCAAACTTTAATAATAAGCCACCAGAACCACAGCAAGGATCATAAACCTTATTAACTTCTTTCTTGTCCATCAAAGTAATCTTAGCAAGTAATTCTCCAACTTCTTGTGGTGTAAAAAATTCTCCTCCAGATTTACCTGCAGTAGAAGCATACATACTCATTAAAAACTCATATGCATCACCAAACACATCAATTGTATTATCTTGATAATTTCCTAAAGGTAATTCACCAATAGAATCAAGAATCTTAATTAATTTATCATTACGTTCTTTTACCGTATTACCTAACTTGTTGCTATTAACATCTATATCGTCAAATAATCCTTTCATATCATCTTCTGAATCAGTTCCCTTAGCAGAATTCTCAATGTTATTGAAAACATTATCTAAAGTGACATTAAGGTCAGCATCTTGTTTGGCTCTCTTTCTTACATTACAAAATAATTCACTAGGAAGTATATAAAAACCTTTCTCCCTTAGTGTTTCAACTCTACCATATTCAGCTTGTTCATCAGATAGTTTTGTATAATCAAAATCATCATCTGGCTCTAATTTGTTAATATAATTAGTTAAATTTTCTGAAATAAATCTATAAAATAAGAAACCCAATACATATTGTTTAAAGTCCCATCCATCTACAGAACCTCTTAAATCATTAGCAATCTTCCATATTGCTTTATGTAATTCATCTCGTTCATATTCTTTCTTATTATTCATGCACAACTACCTCCAACATACAATACAAACCTTTTAAAAATTTAATTATATATCAATTATAGCATAATTATCGACAAACCACGACTATTCGTAATCAAGTATTTCCAACTAATTTATCTTATTATTTAGTATTTTATACATAATATTTTATAGTATATTAAAATTATCATAAAGTAATCCCTTTGCATAAACTTAATTTCTTCTCCTCAAAAAGGGAATTATTTACTACTGTATAATTCCTGGCTTTTTGTACTGCCATTTTCATTTATTTTTCTTCTTTTTTTTCATAATAAAAGAGTTTACGTTATTCACACAAACTCTTTCACTTATTTTATATTTTTAAATCATCATTATTTAAACTATTATTTTTATTTAACAACAAATTTTCAAAAAACATAACTAAATATTTATTAGTTTCTTTAATACCTTTACTATAATTCGTATAATTTGCTCTTACTAAAGCATTTCTAAAATATAAAGCATTCTCTTTAAACAATTCATTATTAATATTAAATCCCATACTGATTAAATATTTTTGAATAAATACAGCAGTAGTCCTAGTATTCCCTTCTTGAAATGGATGTACTTGCCATATCCTAGAGGTAAATTCAACAATTCTATTTATTAATTCTTCTTCATTAAATTTAGTATAATCTATTTCGTTTTCTTCATTAAAATCATATTTTAAAGTTTCTTCAATTAAATCATATGATTGATATTGAACTGTTTCTCCATTAAGTATAGGTTCACCTTTTGTAAAATTATAAGTTCTAAATACGCCTGGATTATATTTTTTCTTATCTAAATTAATAAACAATCTTTTATGATAATTTTTAAAAGTTAAAAAATCAAATCTAAAAGATTTATCACTTAATATTTCATATATAGCAGTTGCAACTTTATCTGCTTCTTCTTCATCGTCGTCATCATGATTGTCTCTATTTTTATTATAATAGGAGGTTATTTCATCTTGAACTTCTTGATAAGTCTTTTTACCCTGAATATGTTCTTCAGATAATTCTTTCATATATTTAGAAGGTTTTAATCCATCAACATCTTGAAGACCAAAGGAAATACTCCAATATAATTGTTTTATTTTAGGATTGCTTTCTTCTTGAACTTTATCATAAGTTATTTCATTCATAGAATTGCCTCCTTTTTATATATTTATTATATCAAAAATTCATCAATTAATCATCAATAACATTAATATATTTTAATAATCCTAACCCAAGTATAGTTAAATGAAACCTACTTATTTCCATATTGTTCATAGTTCCTAAAAAAGTATTATAATCTAAGCGTAAAATACCACATCTTTCCAATTTTATAAAAGATTTTCCATAAAAATTCCAATTACTCAATATTAATCGGCTTTTATCCTTATAGGATTCAAATAGCATAGTATTATTTAGGGATATTTCTATTGGCAATTTACAATAATTTGCAAAATCATTCCAAAAAATAGTTTTATCTTCGCCAAGAATAACACTTCTATCTTGAAAATGAATTCTTTTATATTCGATATTATCATTTTCGGCATTGAGATTTGCATATTTTTCTCTTTCGTGCTGATTCTTTTCAAATTCTTCACGATAAGTATATTTCTCTCCATTTTTTAAAAATTTTTTTATATATTTTAATAATTCAAAATCATGTTTATTCAAAAATGAAAGTATTTCACATAATTCTTCTTCTAAATCATATTTATCTGCCATAATATAATCAATAAATAATGATATATAAATTTCTACAGTTTCTGGAATACAATTTTTAATTATATATTCTAAAGTCGTTGAAGCAAAAAATTTTTTATGCTCTGTTAATTTGGAATTTTTTTTTATAAATTGTTCTTTTGATATCTTTTTTTAGTTAATTTACTTTCAATCTTTCTTAATCTTTTTATAATATAGCTATCACTAACTAAGTCAACAGTTCTATTAACACAAAATACAATTAAAGGCACAGTAGCAAACCATGTATTAGCAAGTGCAGCTATATTTGAACCAGCAGAAATACATTCTGTAGCAGTTTGAATTTTATTCTTAGTTTTTTCTTTCATCAATTTCACCTTCAAGTACATTATATAATATTTTTATTAGCATTTTTAATTATTTGATATTAATTTCAAGTAGCTATGAATGATTATACATAATCACAAAATCTGCTTGCGCACCTCCGGAATTTATGTGATTAGATAAAACTATCACGTCTTCATCAATTCCACCAAAAGCGTTATTTACTCTATTAACCCTATCTGTTTTATTAATTGTCTCATCACTATCTCTAACAATAACACTTGGTATTCCTAATTCTTGAAATCTTTTATACATATATTGTGCAGCTTTTAAATTAAAATCTTTCTCCCTTAAATTTCCAGATACAGCTCCTGGATCACTGCCTCCATGCCCGACATCTACAACAACACCTTTAATTTTTCTCTCATTCATTTTAGTCACCTATCATAATGCATGTTTATCTAAGTTTTTTGTGCTTTAATCTAAGTTTATTAGTTCTTTTTAAATGATTTTTCTAAAAAAATTAGAAAGATTCTTTTGTTTATGTTATATTAAATAAGGAAAAAGCAATGAAAAACATCTAATTTTAAAAAACTAGACACAATATTATATAACATAAAAAAATAGCTTAAAAGACTATGAAAGGAGTTTCAAGATGGCATTAAAAGTAAGAATTTTAAACGGAAAAGTTAAAAATTATAAGATTAAAAAATATGAGCAATCGCCTAAAATACTAACAAACCAATATATCAGATTTTTAAATCAAGGCATATCTTTTAGAATTGAACAAAATCAAAATGAAAATACACAAGCTGTTTTTTCTAAAATAAAAATGCAAATTCGCTAAAATAATAAAAAATCTTCTGTTTCTTTGAACTTATTTCGCCTTCATTTTCACGCCGTTTTTTTATAATATTTTACTTACATTTTAAAACCCTTAGCATGATTTTTTTACTAAGGGTTTTAATTGTACAAAACTAAGTTAGTTGTTTTCTTATTACTTTAATAAATCATTAAGTTTTAAATAATCAATAAAAGAGTCAACAATCAAATTATTTCTATTAATGATATCATCTTCAGTAAAGTCATCTTGTTTAGTTAAATCAATCAGTTCAACAATCTGCGTACCATCTTTCCACTGATTTTTAGAATTCGTATATCCTAAATAATATTTCTTTTTATCAGAAAATCTATAGTCAGCTGCTCGAATATTAATTCTTTCTTCCAATAATGATTTATTTCCCAACAATTCAATATTAAGAGGATTTTCTAAACTATTTTCTTGAGTTTGCCTATTTTTTGCAAAGATATGTTCTATTTCAAATGTTTCATCAATATCTAATAAATCCTGAGCATCATTATAAAAAGCCCACCACGTTATCATTGCACGCGTAATTGGTCTTTGATTCCAAAAGCTAAAATTATCAATAGATTTTTTAACGCTTTCAGGGTCAAATTTAAAATCTGCAAAAGTGACATCCTGTTGATTTACAATATTAATCATTTCCGTATATATTGGTGTTCTTAAGGCATTCACACCTGGATTCACAATAGTATAGGTCCAAATAAATGCAATTGTTTTGTCAAGAAATTGAATTAATTTTTTATCATCTAATTTTCCATTCAAATCTTTATTTTGCATAAAGTAAACAGACAAAAAGTAAGTCCACATACCATTTGGTGCAGAATTTAAAACATATAAACGTCTTAAAGCATCTTTTGAAAAAATATCTGCATCTTGTTGTAAAACACTTGCCCAAAAATGTGCCAAACTATCAAGATTATCTAGAGTTTTTTCGTTTCTTAATAAAGCATAAGAATCTCTTTCATAAAACTTTCTTAACGCCTCAGTTGTTGAGGATTTATTTCCCATTTTTGCTCTTTCATAATACATATATCTAGTAAACAACTCATCCATTGGACTTCCTGCTGCTGGATGAAAAATTTTAGAACATAAGTCTTCTAATTCTTTCCATTTTTCAATAAAATCACTCTTTTGATCTTTGCTAGTATAGTATTTATAAAACTGAGCTTTAAATATATCCGCATCTGAAAGAGGCATACCCCTATCATTTAATGTCGAAAATATTCTTAATGCAGTATTTTGATTATCTGCTTCAATCGGAAGCAATATACAATTGTTTAAAATTCTTACTGGAAATATAGCAGAATACATCGGAAATGAAGCAATAAAACTTTCAATTTTTTGTTGAAAAAATCGAAAGTTAACAGCATATTTGCTTTTTTGATTTTTATCTGCAACACCTGTTTTTAAAATTTCCAAAAATTCCTTTTTATCATCATCTGTAGCAACCTCTGAATCAATCTTTAACTCATTCATATTAGGATTACCAAATTCATCTGTTTTCCAAATACATTTTGCAATATTGTCACGAGTTTTAACAGAATTCTCATCTTGAGCATGCAAAAATTTTGCATAAAATGCTCTTAATAAAAGCATAAGCGTCGTAAGTCTTTGTTGTCCATCAATTATTTCAGATTTATTATTTTGCTTAAAAGTTACAATAGGTCCTAAATAATATTCATCATCAATATTAAATTGATCTGCATTATCTTTTGGTATAGCAAATTCAAATAAATCATCCCATAGTGTTAAACACTCAGTTTCAGTCCATGCATAAGGTCTTTGATAATCTGGTATTAAAAAGTCTGCTTTCTTATCTTGAAATAAACTCATAATACTTTTTTGATCGATACTTAATTTAGACATTTCATCAACTCCTCAATATTTATTATACAATGTTCTTTATAAAAACTTCGACTATTTTTTTTCTTTATTTACATCATTCAATTATTCTTTTCTTATTTGTTAAAAAAAAAGAACTGACTTATTGTTAAACAGTTCTTAATTTAAATTTTTATTCAATATTAATTTTGTCTTTTCTTTTAATAGCAAGGAAATAGATTCCACTTCCAATTGTCGCAACAGCTAAAACAATACCAATTGTCCTTATCCAATTAAATTCCGTGCTGTCTTCTTTTTCATCACTATTTTTATCTTCACCCGGCTCTTCTTCAGAAATTTTCTTTTCTTTTTTTATTGAATCTTCTTCATCATCTGATAATGAATCTTCCTGGTTTTCATTTGTTGCTTCTGATGATTCTTCATTTTTATCCTGACTTTTTTCTGAACCATTTTCCGTATTTGTTTGAATGTCATTAGTTGTCGTTGTTTCAGTGTCATTTGTCTCTGGACTATCTGCCTTTTGATTAGATGATTCACTCCCCTGTTGATTTGAAGGATTATCATCTTTATTATCACTATCATTACTGTTGATATTATCATTGTTATTATCACTGTCATTATGATCTTTAGAATCATCTATCTCTTCTTTTGGATTATCTGTACTAGAATCTGGCTTTTTCTCAGCTACTTTGTAGACAAAATCTGTATTATTAATAACACTTTCTATTTTTTTGGAAGACCAACTATTATCAACAATAGTAAAATTTGTATCCGTAATTTTATATGGTGTATTCTCTTTAGAACTACTTGTCAATTCTATCGTTCCTAAACTTAGTTCTTTTTTATTATTTAAAAGATTATGGGACGCATTAATTCCACCACCAGTTACACGAATTGTTAATGCATTCTTTTTTTCATTATACTGATATTTCTTTCCATAGCGGCTAGATAATATCTTATCTGAAAATTTAAAATTCTTAACAGTGACATTACCACTCATATTAAAGGTAATATCAACTGCTCCTACGAAGCCTTCATCAAAATGAAGTGTTGTATAAATATTACCACTTGATTTTTCTTCTAAATTAATCTTTGTTGAAGCATCAACCGGAATAACTGGGAAGAAAACAGTAATAAAGAAAGTAACAGCAAGTATTATTTTATTTTTCATATTTTTTCCTCCTAGTTATTATCAATTGTATTTGTTATTTCTATTTTTGGTAATTGTTCATATGCTTTTAAGTTTGTCACTGCTTTAGACGTGCTTGTTAGTCTTTGACCTTCAAATGTTAATGCATCATTAACTCGGTATAAATAAGCACGAATATAACTACTTTCTTGAATCATTTTTTGATATTGATCTTTTGTCATAACATAAATCCAAGTTCCTGAAGAAACTTCATAAACAGACTTGTCAGCATTAAGCTCTGCAAAAATTAAGAAATATCCATCATAAACTTGTTTTTCATTATTAGCATCAGCAAGTAAAACTTGATTGAAAGATGGATTACCTCGATAATTTCCCTGAATAACGACAGAATCTTTTTCAATTATTCCAACTGGATTGCCATCTTCATCGACTTCTTCTTTGTTGCATCCTTCTGTTAAATAACAATAATCTTTCTCTAAGATACCAATAGATGGTAAACCATTTTCTTCTGTAATATCAACATTATCTCCAGGTGGAGCAATCACATCAATTTCAGTTCCAGAAAAACCATTTTTATTTCCAACAGATTCAATTTTTACATAACCAACATCATGATAAGTCCATAGTTGAGATTGACTTGTTGTGCCTTGTCCCATAAAGTAAACAGTTTCTTCTGGATTTTCACCAGTCAATTTAAATTCACCGGTTCTTGCAAGTGTCCAATCCTCTTTATTACTACTGATATATATGTTATATTTTTTTACTGTATTTTCATCTAAAGCATTATCTTTTACTAAGGCACGATATTTAATACCACTAATAGACATTGCTTGATTTAAATTGATTATAACATAGGCATTTCCATTATCTTTTGTCAGACTTGGCTTATCTGTTGTTTGATTCAATGTTGAAATTTTTTCTGTTCCCTTAAATGCTGTTTTTTGATCTCCATCAATAAGTTGATTGACATGAAGTTTAGAATAGTCAAACTTTTCATCTTCGTTGTCAACAACTTCACCTTTTTCTTTAACATTAGACTCAATTGTAAATTTATCTTTAACAATACTTCCATCATGAGAAATTTTCACTTCATCCAGTGTCACTGTATTGGTTGGATTCAATAAATAATCATATGCAACTACTTGATAAGTATATGCCCGATTATTTTCTGCTCCGATGTTATCAACAAATGTCGTTGTATTTTTATCAACAAAACCTATAGAAGTTCCGTTACGTAAAATTTCATAACCTAAAATTTTATCATTTTCTTGATTCACATTGAATGTTAACGTAACCCGTTTATCTTCACTAGATGCTTCTTTAATTTTCGCACTTAACTGTGTTGTCTCTTGGATTTTTGATTTTCCACTTAAACGATATCTTCTTGCAGCATCATTTAAGTAATAAATTTTACTCGTTTCTTTTTCTAAGTGAAGAGAAGCAATTTCTTCTTTTAACGTGTCGCTTGCTTTCAATCCCCAAATTTCAAAGAATTCCGTTAAATCTTTCTGTGAAGCCATACAAGCATAAAGAATTGTTAATTCATCTCGACCATATTTATTGACATTTTCATATGTTCTTGAAATATGATTTATTTTTGAATAAATAGAATTTTCATCATCAAATGTTTTGTTATTATCATAAGCTAGATGAAGTTGCCAATACATTCCCAATTGAACAAACACATTTTGAGCTCTACCTAGCATATGAGAAGTAACTTTTTCGTAAATTTTTTCATAAATATTACTTAATTCTAATCGAGATTTATCCGTATCATTACTTGTTTGTGCAAGAAGCGCATAAATGTTATTTGTCACTTCAGCAAAAACGGTCTTACTTTGGTTAATTTGATGTCCAATTTCATGGCTAATACCCCAACCAAAATATCCTGTTTGCTTACTATTGTTTCTTTTGCCTTGAATAAGACCTGCAATAGAACCATATTCAATTCCTATATGATATCCACCTGCATACATAAATGCTCCATCAAACATTCTCATATAACGAATATTGATTCGTGATTTTGGCATCTCATCTTTTGGATCTTCTGCATTTTCTTTTAATCCCTTTTGACGATAAAACATTTCCATCATCTCATCAAAAGCAGCTGTAGATTCAAAAACTCTTTCAATCTTTTCTTTTTCTGTTGTCAAAGATGAATTGATTGCATTTAAAACAGCAAGACTAGAAAAAGAGAATAATCCATGTTTTGTAACAATTTCAGTTGATGCTAAGACGCTCGTTCTATTATCAAATGTTTTTCCTTCTTTTTTATATTGATCTTGTAGTGAATTATTGTATTTATCTAAAGCATTAATATAGGTTTTTATTGCAAGAGTCTTCTCATCATCACTATTGCATGTGGATACATCAAGAACTGGTATTTTTTGTCCGCCACTCACTCTTACTTTAATAGGATTTTTTAAATCTGGTTTTGATGTATAGCGAACATAGACACTTCCGCCTCGCTCACTACTGGCACTTCCAATTTGATCGATTTTTATAATATTTTGACCTTTTTGTAAGTTATAAGATTTAGACCATGCATTTGCTTCTGCATAATATTGTGTATAGATTAGTTGAATATTTACTTGACCAGTACTACCAACATAAACATTTAACGTATCACCTGGTCTTGCTACAACACCAAGTGGTTGATAATCATTGATAGTCATCGCAAAACCTAAATGAGAATTATATGTATTTGAAATATTTGGATTTAGAGTAATTACATCATTTAATTTTTCATCTTTTAAAATTTTCTCAGCATATTCCAAATCTGCTAATACACTATCGCGATAAGGAGAATATTCTCCATTATCTTTTGTATTGGCTCTTTTTCTTAATTTATCAATCGTCTGTTGGGTTACATCTTTTTGTAATTCGACTCTTAAATCATCTACAAAAAGTTTTGCAACATCTTTAACAAGAGAATCATATTGATAAAACTTTACTTCATCAATTTGAATACTACGATTATTATTTGCAACGGTAATACCAAATTGAATTTTATCTGCAATGATTGGTTCTTGTAATTTCAAAACATAATACACTCGACCATTTTCATCTGTTTTTCTTGTAAGGACACCAGAAACAGTTGTCTTATTCGCTTCAGTAGGATTTGCCTCCTCATTCCAATAATGAACCAATGTATCATTTTTACTCTGACTATTTACATCATACGTACCAGACTTATATTGATAAGAATAAGAATCTGGAACTGTAAGAACAAACTCATCCATTTGATAAGACTTATCTAAAACAAAAATAGGTGCATTTATTGCAAAACCAGCACTTGCAGAAACTTGCCAGTTTTCATAACTCCAATAAGATAAATAATTATCATCAGCCATCGCAAATTGATCTCCATTAACCATCGTACCAAGTGTTGTATTGATCTCTTTAATATGATCTGTTCGCTTAATTGCATCATTATATTGATTAATCAATTTATATTTTGGAGTAATCGCTGCTGCGGCTTCTAAAGTTTTTGTTTTTACAATTTGTGAAGCTTCTCCTTCACCTAATGGATTATTCCCCGTTACATACGCTTCATATTCAACTGCTGCTTCTAATCCTTTAAGGGAATAACTTGGCTGATTAATTTCTTGGTCTACTTTATTCCAGGTATCACTTCCAACTTTGCGATAATAAAGATTATAAGATAAAGTATCATCCATATCTTTCCAACCAAAATCAATTCCAGAATATGTTGGAGTTGCTGTTACCATATCAACAGCAGGTGGTCTTCTTGTAGATTTTGGCATAGCTTTTACTGGCTCTTTATTAAATCCACTACGCCATTCTTGATTGACTGATTGAACATAAATATCATAAGTTTTATAATTTTTTAAATCTTCAATCGTAAAAGTATTATAAGTTGTTTGAAAAATTTTATCCATTTGAGGACCAACAATTTTAACTTCATATCCAGTAACATTTGGCACAGAGCTAAAATGAACTGTCAATTGTTCACTCACAGAATCATCTACTGTGATTGTTTTTGGTGTATAAAAGTTTTCTGGTTCTTTTGTCTCTACTTTGACATTATTTAAAAATTCTACTTTCGCAATTTCTGCTAAATTATTCCCAGATGTCTTTGTTACAACAATTGTTACCTTTTTAACAGCCGTTTGTCCCTTCAAATTAAATTTCAAAGTATTATCGGTTGCGTCCTCTGTAAAAGGATGAACACCATTTTGATTATTAGAAATCGGATAAACTTTTTCAACTGTTCCATCATCATGCTCCACCTCTAAATACATATCTTGAGGAGCATTTTCGCCTACAGTAACTCTAATCTCACTCATTTCAACAGTTTTTGGTTCTTTTCCACCTTGAAAATCAATTCCTAATTCAATCGGTTTATTATCAACTTGTTGAACTTTGATAGTCCCCTCATCTTGAAAAAGAGAACTTAAATCTGCGCTATCTTCTAAAAGAGATTCTTTTGAATAATCAAATACAACATTTTCACTATCAATTATCGCATTTGTATTCTCTTCTTGGGCTTCTTTTTTCTCTGACTCTAATATAGCCGTAACATAATTTAAATCTGCTATATCAACAACCCCATCCAGATTAAGGTCATATTCTAAAAGATTGGATTCAATCGCTTGAATCATTTTAGAATAATCTTCATCATTCACATGTCCGTCATTGTTAACATCACCAATTTCAAACATTCCTTTTTCATCCGTTATATAAATTCTTTTGGAAAATTGATCAAGTACTACTTCGCGAGAATATGAAACAAAATTTTTTCCACTAAATGAAATTTTGTATTTTCCCTTATTAAGAGCATATAAATTTACGCTTAAATAAACAACATTTTCTTTTTCATCAACGCCACTTAATAAATGTCCATTCATATCCCGTTCTGTTATAACAGTTCGAACATTTTGATCTCCTAACTTAACCGTTTTTTCACAATAACCATCTTGTGGCTCATTGACTTGATTTAAGTCCACGGTTTCTTGATGATTAAATTCATCTGAAATTATCATTTTCATATTATTTTTAGAAACATTTTTAATTGGCAAAACTAAATGTAGCTCAATTTCAATATTTCCTTTTGCAATCATATTTGTCTTAGGTGTTTCTTCTACTTTTTCATTTAAGTTATCTTGCTGAGTTTCTCCATTATCTACTGGATGAGCATCTTTTTCAATAGCAAACACAGCAAGCGGACTTACCATATTGAGTACAATCACACCAATTAACATGATAGATAACAAATGATTTACAACATTTTTCATTCTTACTTCTCCTTTCTATTTCATTTTATATTATCTTATTAATTAACACAATTAAAATCGACAAAATTCAGCGTTTTTTCTCTTCTTTTTTTGTACTTTTTAAACTATCATACTTATGTTCGCAAGTCAATTGGTAAATTTTTACAAATAAAGAAAAAATTCATAAAAAAAAAGATTACATTTTTCTTCGGTTCTTCCGAAAGTTTGGGTATGAACCAAAGATAGGCAGATAGAAATATACAAGATTTTTTATCTGTTTTTTATAT
>CANQHD010000038.1 GCA_947623625.1 uncultured Bacilli bacterium | reverse complement strand
GAACCGCCGTATACCGAACGGTACGTACGGTGGTGTGAGAGGGACGAAATAATTTAATTATTTCTCTCTACTCGATTTCGCCGCAAGAAACGCTCGCACACGCAAAACTAGAAGATATTTCTAAATTATTGGACGAAAGATACTCGATATAAAAAACTTTTAACTCCATCTATTGTCGCAAATGAAAAGTCCATGACTCAAAAACTCCCCATTTTATTAGAAATCGCAGAAGAATATGAAATAGATCCTTATCTAACAACTTCATTTTTAAAGTCTTCTCCAAGCCAAAATTACGCTTTAATTCATTACTTAATAGAAACTAATCAACCTTTGGTTATCCATCAAAAAATAAATCCCATCTTTGGGAAACAATCCAGTCAATTAAAAAGAAACTATCAAATAGATATAAAAGATTTAATGATTCAATATCCTTATAAAAAAGGAAGAGCGAAAGAAGGAGAAAAGAAAAATGGTATTTGATGACTTAGATATAAAAGTATTAAAAGAAAACTTTGATGAAGATATCATCCATTGTATAGATGCAGATAATGTAAGTAAAATCTATTTATATTTAAAAGAAAATGGTATCTGTTATGCAAAAGATCTTATGCTATCCTCACTCGACCTATTTTTATTACCAGTCGATCAATTCAAAAAACAATTTGAAAAATTAAAAAGTAGACTTGGGGAAGACTATGTTGATAAATTAGGAGAAGATACGTCTTTAATCGAGATTATGTATGAAGATTAACGATTAAAATCATTGAAAATAAACGGACAGTTTTTCAACTATTATAAATGAAGAACTGTTTGTTTTTTTAACACTCTACAAAATAAAAACGCAAGAAAATGATCTTTTTCTTACGCAAGAGTCTTAAGCAACCTTTTGTTTAATAAGTTGTAATCCATGTTCTTTTTTGCGATGCACTTGAACTTGACTCATTCCGAATGCTTCAGCAATTTCACTTTGAGTACGTCCTTCAAAAAATTGAGCGATGATAATTTCTCGGTCAGGACTTGGGAGCGTATTAATCGCATTATGTAAATCTTGAAATTCTGCTTGATAGGCATTTTCTTCTTGTTTAAGATAGCAATAAAGTGAAGGACTATCTTCTTCTTGTTGATAATCTAAGCTTCTAATTTGAATTCGAGATTTTTCAATTTCTTCAATTTTTTGAACATCACTATCTAAAACGAATGCAATCTCTTGAGTTGTAGGACTTCTTCCTAACTGTTGAATGAGTCTTTCCTTTGCCAGATCGTACTTTTTTTGTAAGGCAATCATTTCTTTACTTACTTTTATAGAGTTATTCTCACGTAAAAATTGATTGATTTCTCCTTGAATATAAAATCTTGCATAGGACTTAAAAACATCTATTTTAGTTGGATCTAAGTGCCTTACCGCATTCATAAGCCCGATCATGCCTACTTGGTAGAGATCATCTCTATCAAAATAGCTTTGATACTTCCTGATAACTTTGTAAACTTCCTCCTCGTACTGCATTAAAAATTGAAACTGTTCTTCACTCAAAATTTATCACCCTTTCTATAAATATAAATAATGACATGCATCTAACTCATTTTGAACAAAGTATAAATTGTCATTTTCTAATGTTCTTTGTTCTTTTTTAGAATCAATTCCACAAATGGCAACTTTTCCACAATTCAGATAGATTTCACAGAGTTGACTTTCTAAAATAGAAAAGCTTAACGCATCAAAATACTCAACTTCTTTAAAGTTCAGCACAAAATAATGAAGTCCTTGTTTATAAAGAAGATTATCTAATTCTTCCTTAAAACTTTTTGTTGTCTCCTTAGTAAATTTTCCTTTCATTCGTAAAAATAAGATACCACGATAAACTTCTTTTGAAATTCCTAACATCTTTTTTCACCTCTTTTTATTTTTTTCATCATAGCGTCTTTTATTTGAATTCTCAAGCAAAACGACAAAATAAGACAAAATTTTCAATCGACATTTTTCTCATAAGTAAAACTTCGTTTGATGAGAAACCCTCGATAAGAAAAAGTAATAGGATACTTTCCTTCCTCCTTGAAAGGTTCATATAAAAATTGAAGATCTTTTTCTTCAAAAGATGTTTCTAGGATAAAATCATCTACCAATATATAGGGTGTATTGATAATAGGCATATCTTTTAAAATAATTTTTTCACGACGATAAAACTTCGTTATCCATTCTTCTTTGACGAGGTGATAATTTTTTTTCACCGGTGTCTTACTATAAATTTGTTTACTTTGGGTTTGAAAACGATATTTTTTTTCTCTTGTTTGGCATCTTTGTTCTTTCTTTAAAATTCTTTTATAAGGATCGAGCACTTTTTTAAAAGTGGTCTTTTCTTTTGTCATTTTGTACTGTTTGATCTCTTGACTTAAGGGAATACTGACCTTGGAGTATCCTTTTTTTGTGACAGTGATTTGATTGTCTTCAATCCCTTCGTTATCCGTTATTTTAAAATTTATTTTGTCATCACTTTGATTTAGAAAAACTCGAAAAGAAATCGATAAGTTCTCAACGCCCATTTTTTCTTTAAGTGAAATAGAAATCTTTTTCTTCTTATCCATAAAAATTTTCTTTTCTTGACTCCAGATAATATCTCCTTTATTATCAAAAACAGAAAGATGATCGATAAATACTTTCTGATTGGCTTCCAAGTCAATTCTTTGAATGGGTAGAAGGGACTGATAAATGGTTTTTTCACTCCATTTAATTTCTTGATTGTCTTTTTTGGGACAAGCTGTTTTTAATTCTGAAAATGGCGTATAAATAAAGTCATCCCTCACAACTTCCATTCCTTTAGGAGACTGTTTTAGAGAGTAATATTTTTTGCTTTTCACCGAATCACTTTCTAATAAATAAACTTTTTGAAGTTCTGTTTTCTCAAGTTCCTCATCTCCTAATAAATGATCTGTCTCATAATAAGGAGTATAAATCACTTCACTCTTAACGGAAAGTGGAATAAAAAATAACAGTAAAAATAAATAATACATAAAAGCCTCCTTTTATGTATTATAAGTAAAACACTTGAATTTTTTAGATAGATCCAGAAACTGTTTTTAAAACAACTTCCTTAAGAAGATTTAAAAAAGAAAGAGCAGAGACATTTTTTTTGGTGATTAAATCCACTTCTTTTATGATATTTTTTCCAGATAAAACTTGAATGGTTCCAACTTTTTGATTTTTTTGAAGAGGAAGCTTTAAAGTATTCATTTTAACTTTATATTGATAATCTTTCTTTTCATCACCTGTTTTTTGTAAAATTCCAATATTTTCTTTGGGGTAAAGATTGACTTTTTTAACAGAAGCTTTTTCTAAGGGAACCGTTTTGATAATTTCATCTTTTGTCTTTAAAACATTCATCTTATAATTTTGAAAACCATAATCGAGAAAACTGGCTGTTTCACTATTTCTAATTTTTGAGTTTTCTTCTCCAAGAACAATGGCAATTAAACGAAAATTTTGCTTTTTAGCCGTTGCAGCAAGACAGTAAAGCGCTTTATCTGTATGACCTGTTTTAAGACCATCTGTTCCTTCATAGGATCTTAAAAGTCGATTGGTATTAACAAGCCAAAAAGGATTTTCAGTGTCTTTTCGTAAATAATCTTCATAAAGAGATGAAAATTTTAAAATTTCTTCGTGTGTCAATAATTCTTTTGCGATGATTGCCATATCATATGCACTAGAGTAGTGCCCATCTTCATCGAGTCCGGTACAATTTTTAAATTGGGTGTTTTTAAGTCCTAAACTTTTCACTTTTTCATTCATTCGTTTCACAAAAGCAATTTCACTACCACTGATATGTTCTGCCATGGCTACAGTTGCATCGTTTGCACTCGCCATTGAAATTCCTTTCATCATTTCTAAAACAGTTAACTCTTCGCCTGTTGATAAAAAAATTTGACTCCCACCCATACCACTCGCATTGTTGCTTGCTTTGACAATATCTGTCCACTTTAAATTGCCTTTTTCAACTTCCTCTAAAATAATAATCTGTGCCACCATTTTTGTCATCGAAGCAACAGCTAACTTTTCATCCTTATTTTTCTCAAATAAAATCTGTCCACTATCAGCATCCATTAAAACACCTGCTTTCGCATTTGGAATTAAAGAAGTATCGACTTTATCTTCTGCTAAAACATTTCTTGGAACTAGAAGAAGTCCTATCAACAAAAAGAACACAACTAATTTTTTATTCATTCAATTCTCACCTTACCAAAATTTATGAGAAATAAAGTAGGACTATTCTAAAAAAGTGTCGTTTTTTCTTTCGAAAATAGTTTTGTTTAAAAATCATATAATTAAAAAGAGGCGATGAAAATGAAAAAAAATTTATCTGTTTTGCTGTTTCTTTTCATCCTGATGTTTTCATCTGTTGGGTGTGAGAGGGAAAAAGAAGAAAAAAAAGACTCTGATGTTTATTCTTTTTATCAAGAACAAAAAAAAGAACGTTATGATGCTTACCAAAAAAAGTATCCGAATCTATCTTTAAAAGATGTGATTATTCGGGTCAATATAGGGCTTGATTATCCTTATTATAGTCATGTGAAAAAATCTTCATTTAAAGACCCAACACTTCTTTTAGTGAATAAATATTATTATTTAGGAGAAGATTATGTTCCAGAACACTTAGAAGAAATTGATAATACTTATTCCAAAGGTGGAATTTCTCTTCAGAGTAAGGCAAGAGAGTCTTTTGAAAAGATGGCTCAAAAAGCAAAGGAAGAGGGTATTATTATTCGAGCAATTTCAGCTTATAGAAGTTATAACTATCAAGTAAATCTCTATGACCGATATGTTCGCTTAGATGGGGTTGAAAATGCAGATACTTATTCAGCAAGACCTGGTTTTTCAGAACATCAAACTGGGCTTTGTGTTGATATAGATGATGGTGTTTTAGACTATAATCGTTTTGAAGAGTCCAAAAGTTTTAAATGGATGCAAGAAAATGCTTACTTATATGGTTTTATTTTGAGGTATCCAAAGGATAGAGAAAACATAACAGGATACCAATATGAAGCATGGCATTATCGCTATGTTGGAGAAAAGGTAGCAGAGTTTATCCAAAAAAACGATATAACATATGACGAGTATTATATGGAATTTTTAGATAAAGAGTAAAAAAGATTATTTCCTTATCTCTTTACAAACGAGGCTTCTTTTTGTAAAATAGCTTTCACAAAGGGGGCTTTTAGATGGCTAAAATCAGTGTGATTGTTCCAATTTATAATACAGAAAAGTATTTAAAGCGTTGTCTATCTTCTTTAGAAAATCAAACTGAAAAAGACATTGAATTTATCTTAATAAATGATGCATCTACAGATCACAGTTTTGAAATTATGGAGTCTTACCAAAGAAAAGATAGTCGGTTTCGTCTTTATTTTTTCAAAAAAAATGAAGGTGTGAGTATCGCAAGAAACTATGGTCTTGAACAAGCAACTGGCAAATATATTGGATTTGTTGATAGTGATGATTTCATTGATTCAAAGTACTTTGAAGTCCTCGGCAATATTTTAGATGAAAAAGATCTTCCTATGGCAGCGGCAGGAATAAAATATGCCCCCAATTACCAAGGCTTGATTGATTATTTGAATGAAGAGGTTCCACTACAATTTGGTAGTGTCTCTAGCTGTACTCATCTTTTTCAAAGAGAACTCATCGGAAATGATCGCTTTTTGGAACATACAAGATTTGAAGATACTGCTTTTAATGTTTGGATGCATATGAAAGGACAAAAAAACTATAAAACCAATCAAGTACAATACTGTTATACTATTGATAATCCAAATAGTTTTAATCGAAGTAAAAAATATGAAGCTTCTTTATTAGAAGATCGCATAAAAGTGGTGGATTATTTAGGAAGAATCTATAAAAAAAGCCCATATGCTGAAAACTATCAAGAACGTGTTTTAAAAATTCAAGTTGCAATGATGCTTTATTTTGTTGAGACCATTATTCGTCTACCTGGAATTCGTGAGGAAGATCGGGAAACATTATTAAGTGATTTGGATGTACTGATTACGAAAAAATATGGAGATTTTCGCTCTGTCTTAGAAGAGTATGATGATGGGCATCAATTTATTGAGCAATTTCAAAATGAATCCAATAGTCAAAACACTCTTTTAAACCAAAATCTTGATAATTTAGAAACATCTTTTCGAGAAAAGATGAAAACATACTCCAAAAAATAAGAAAAGTTTGCGAAATAAATAAGTTGTACAGTATAATAAGAATGGTGATAGCATGGAATCGATTTATGGAAAAACAGTTCAAGATTTAGAAGCATATTTAAGTAATATTCACTTTAGAAAATTTTATGCGCAAGAAATATTTACCTGGCTTTATCAAAAGAAAATTTCTTCTATAGATGATGCGAGTAATCTCTCTAAAGAATTAAGAGCTCGACTCAAAGAAGATTTTTCTTTTTCCCATCTTGAAATTTTAGAAGAACAAAAAGGAAAAGATGTCTCTAAGTATTTATTTCGGCTAAAAGATAAAGAACACATTGAAGCTGTTTTGATGCAGCATGACTATGGAATGAGTTTGTGTATCTCAAGTCAGGTTGGTTGTAATATGGGATGTACTTTTTGTGAGAGTGGAAGACGGAAAAAAGTTCGCAATCTCGATGTAGATGAGATGGTAGAACAAGTTTTAGAAATCGAGAAGAGAACGAAGAAGAGAATCAGTCATGTCGTCATTATGGGAATTGGAGAGCCGTTTGACAACTATGAAAATATCACTCGCTTTATTGAAATTATCAATCATGAAAAAGGTCTTGCGATTGGTGCAAGACATATTACGGTATCCACTTGTGGTCTTGTTCCAAAAATTTATGATTTTATTCAATTTCCATATCAGGTTAATTTGGCTGTGAGCTTGCATGCTCCTAATGATACCTTAAGAAAACAACTTATGCCAATTGCTCAAGTTTATCCCTTAAAAGAATTAATGCATTCCATTCAAAAATATATCGAAAAAACAAATCGAAGAGTTACTTTTGAATACATCTTGTTAAATGGAGTCAACGATCAAGAAAAACATGCGTTAGAACTGGTTAATTTACTCAAGGGAATGAATGCCTATGTCAATTTGATTCCATACAATGAAACGACACATTTACAGTATCAGCGAAGTAAACCTTTAACAATTGCTAAGTTTTATGATATACTTAAAAAAAATGGAATCTGTGTCACCATAAGACGGGAGTTTGGAAAAACGATTTCTGCTGCCTGTGGACAACTTCGCAGTGAGAAGGAGGAAATATGAAATCATTTTATTTAACTGATGTTGGAAAGGTTCGTGATCATAACGAAGATAGTGTAATAGTTGTACATAATCAGAATAATGATTATTTAATGGCTATTGCAGATGGAATGGGAGGGCACTCTGCAGGAGAGGTTGCCTCGAGTATTGCCATTCGCTATTTAGGACGTCATTTTAACGATACATTTATCAACATGTCAAAGATGGATGCTGCAACTTGGCTAAGGGATAGTGTTACAGAAATTAATGGACTTATTTTTGGACATGAAAAAACACATCCTGAAAGCAAAGGAATGGGAACCACTTTGGTTGTGGCAATTGTAACAAAAGACTATATTCTCTTCGGTAATATAGGAGACTCAAGTGGGTTTGTGATGAAAGACGGGCACTTACACAAAGTAACGTATGATCATACACTTGTCAATCTTTTAGTATCCGCAGGAGAACTTACAAAAGAAGAAGCAAAAGATCATCCGAAGAAAAATGTTTTAATGAAAGCATTGGGAGCCAATGATCCGATCGATATTGATATTTTTGATTGTGATATGGATATTGATGAAATTCTTTTATCCAGTGACGGACTTACGAATATGCTTGAGAAAGAACAAATTGAAAAAGTTTTATTAGGTGAAGGAGACATCGATGAAAAAGTCATTCGTCTGATTCGAAAAGCAAATAATAGGGGAGGTACGGATAATATTTCAGTAGCTTATTTAACCTTAGGCGAGGATGGTGTAGAAGAATGATTGTAAAGGGGCAAAAAATAAATGAACGCTATGAAATCATCAAAAGTATTGGTGAAGGTGGTATGGCGAATGTTTATCTTGGTTATGATACGATATTAGATAGAAATGTAGCAATTAAAGTTTTACGTGGTGATTTATCGAACGATGAAAAATTTGTAAGACGCTTTCAAAGGGAAGCATTATCTGCTTCAAGTCTTTCACACCCAAATATTGTGGAGATGTATGATGTAGGAGAAGATGATGGACTTTACTATATCGTCATGGAGTATGTTGAAGGAAAAACCCTGAAACAACTTTTAAAACGAAGAGGCAGCTTAACACTGAGTGAAGCCATTGATATTATGTTGCAGTTAACAGATGGAATGGCACATGCTCACGATAGTTATATTATTCATCGAGATTTAAAACCTCAAAATATTATGATTCAAGATGATGGACAAATTAAAATTACAGACTTTGGAATTGCGATGGCGCTTAACTCAACACAACTCACGCAAACCAACTCTGTCATGGGATCTGTTCACTATCTTCCACCAGAACAGGCGGCTGGAAAGGGAAGCAGTATTCGAAGTGATATCTATTCAATGGGAATCATTTTTTATGAGCTTTTATCCGGATCTCTTCCATTTCGAGGAGAAAGTGCTGTTGAAATTGCACTCAAACAAATGAAAGATCCTCTTCCTTCACTAAGAGAAGAGAATCCTGAAATTCCTCAAAGTATAGAAAATATTATTTTAAAGTCTACTGCAAAGAATCCTAAAAATCGTTATCATGACGCTAAAGAAATGCATCAAGATTTATTAACTGCGCTCAATGATGAGAGAATGAATGAAGAAGTCTATCGTTATCCTTATCCTGAACATGAAATAGACGATTCAACTAAAATCGTTAAAAAAATGAAAGAAGAAGAAATGGATGATGAAATCGCAAGACCAATAGTGGATGAAGAAATTAAAAAAACAAATAAATGGATTTGGATTTTATCTGGTATTTTCGGTGCTATTATTTTAATTCTTGCTTTTATTTTCTTTATCATCCCAGCTCTTACAAAAGAACCGGATATTAAAGTTCCTGATGTAAAAGGTTTATCTGTTGCCAAAGCAGAAGAGAAGCTTAAAAAAGCAGGCTTTGAAGTTTCGCTTAAAACGGTTAAGCAAGCAAGTGCAACAATCAAAGAGGGAAAAGTTGTTAAGACAGAGCCAAGTGCAAACCGTACGATAAAGAAAGGAACGAAAATCACAATTTATGAATCCACTGGAAAAGAAAAATATGTGATGGAAGACTTTGTTGGCAATAATGATGTTCAAGCCATTAAAAAAATGTTAGAATCAGAATATAATTTAGTTGTCATAATTACAAAAGAGGAAGAAGAAAACTTTGATAGAAAGTATTCTGAAAATGAAGTGTTAAAACAAGAACCATTAAAAGGAGTGGAATTAGCAGAAGGAGATACTGTTACATTCTATATTCCAAATCTTGTTTTATATCCTGATATGACAAACTGGTTCTTAGAAGGAGAAAATGGTGTTAAGTCTTGGGCAGAAAAATATGATATCACTTTAAATATTACAGAACAAGAAGTTTCTTCGAGTAGTTATTCTGATGGACAAGTTATCAATCAAGGAACTGCACAAGGAACTCAAGTAGTCAGTGGTAGAACTTTGAATATTACAGTTGCTAAAAAAGTTGAGAAAGAAAAAGATGATGATGAAGATGAAGAAACATCTAAAGAAAAAGATAAAAATGAGTCAACAGCGACAACGCCTTCCACTACAACAGGACAAAATTCTACGAATAAGAAGACCAATTAAGGAGAGTTTATGCAAGGACAAATAGTAAAAATTGAAAGCAGTCTCTATACAGTCGAAAATCACAATGATAGAATTCCTTGCGTATTAAGAGGAAAATTTAGAAAACAACATATTCTTCCACGAGTGGGGGACTATGTTGTTTTTGATGAGAAGCAACAAGTTATCGAAGAAATTCTACCAAGAAAAAATGCTTTTTTAAGACCATTTGTTGCGAATATTGATATTGCATTCATTGTAACAAGTGTTCATATTCCAAATTTAGTTCCAACACTTTTAGATAAACTACTTGTTTTAATGGAATTGAATCAAGTAAAGCCAATTATTTGTGTAACGAAAATGGATTTATTAAATGAAAAAGAACAAAATGAAAAAAAGAAGTTTTTTTCTTATTACGCATCATGTGGATATGAAGTCATTTATAACTATGAGTTAAAAAAAATAAAACAACAACTTGAAGGAAATACTTGTGTTTTTGTTGGGCAAACAGGAGCTGGAAAAAGTACACTGCTCAATCATTTAGAACCTAATTGGCATTTAAAAACAGGGGAAGTATCCAAATCCCTTGGTAGAGGAAGACATACAACAAGAACCGTAGAACTGCTTTCTCTCTTAGGAGGAAAACTTTTAGATACACCAGGCTTTTCTTCATTAGAATTAACTGGTAGTGAAGAAGAGTTAAAAAATGCTTTTATAGAATTTCGAAAATATCCATGTCCCTTTAAAGATTGTACTCACACAAAAGAGAAAGAATGTTCAATAAAAGAACAAGTTGAGAAGGGAAACATTTTAAAAAGTAGATATGAATCTTATTTGCAGTTTCGATTTGAGGTGATGAAAAAATGAAAATATCTGCTTCTTTTTTAAGTAGCTATCGTCCAGCTCAGGACTTAACCTTGTTAAATGATACAGATGTTGATTTTATTCATGTTGATTTTATGGATGGAAAATTTGTTGCGAATAAGACAATGCCATTTCGACAAATGAAGCATATTTATGAGTATACTTCTAAAAGGTTAGATGTTCATTTGATGGTCGTAAATCCTAAAAAATGGATACCTAAATTTGCAACACTTAATACAGAATATATGATTATTCATATTGAAACAGAATGTGTTGAGAAATCTCTAGATTTAATTCGATCTTATGCTATAAAACCAGGACTGGCAATCAATCCAGAAACTCCAATTGATAAGGTGATACCTTATCTTGGAAAAATTGATTTAATTCTTTTAATGGGAGTAGAACCAGGACAAGGGGGTCAAGAGTTTCAGGATGAGACAGTTTCAAAATTAAAGGAACTCCGAAAAATATTAAAAGGGTATCACTCTAATATTATGATAAGTGTTGATGGAGGAGTCAATGGAGAAACTGCTCAAAAATTAAGACAAGCAGATATGCTTGTTTCTGGTAGTTACATCATCAATAGTGATGATTTTCAAAAACAAATTGATATTTTAAGAGGGTAATTGCAACATTTCTTTTTTGCTGTTATAATAGAGTTAGATAAAAATAGGGGTGAATGAAATGAATGAAGAAAAGAAGCCTGTAACGAATGAAGAGAATCCAAAAGAAAATGTAGTATCTAATGGGGAAAATGTGAATCAAAATGCAAATAATTTAGAAAATGTTGTCCCACAAAATGCGAACGCATCTAGTCAAGCTCCTCAAAAAAAAGGAGGCAACTTCAAGTATGTTTTAACGGTTATTTTATTTATTTTTCTCTTTGCTTTTGTATTCTTTCTCCCAGATATTAGTAATGAGATAAAAACTTATCAAAAAAAACAACAGCAACAATCTTTTACTTCTGAGAAGCCAGAAGTAAATAGTGGAACAATGAGTTGTACACTAAATCAAGAAACAGGAAAAAGAAACATTACAGCAACCGTTGAATTTACATTTGAAAATAAGAAGTTAAAATCAACCAATACAATTACTAAAACAGATTTAGAAAATACTGCGACAGGAGAAGATTTGAAAGCATTAGAAAATTCAGCAGCATCTTGTGAACATTTAGAGACACTTTTGGAAGATGTTTCAGGATTTAGTGTTCATTGTAATCAGACATCATTATCACTTACAAAAAGTGAAACGGTTGATTATGAAACTTTTTCATTAGATTCTATTCAAAGTAATATTGCAGAGTTTGAAGGAAATGTGCCTGAATTTCAGCTTGATCAAAATATCGATGACATCGAAAGCGTTATGGCGTCATCTGGATATGACTGTGCAGTTAAATAAAAAGTATTCAACCCACCCAAAAATATGCGAGTTGAGAATAAAAATGGGGGGGTAATTTTAGATATATAATGACATCATAAAAGGTGGTGTCAGATATGAGTG
>CANQHD010000037.1 GCA_947623625.1 uncultured Bacilli bacterium | reverse complement strand
ACTTAATTAAACTAATATAAATTAAAACACACAAAAATGGAGCCTTTCGGCTCCTTCAGGGGGAAATCTAAATATCAGTTCGTAGCAATTTAATAATCAGTTAAAGTCTTATAAAATAAGGTTTTTTCTTTTTCTTAAATTTAATAGGTTTTATTAAAAAATCCTTTATAAACAAAAGTATTCCCCTCTTTCGAGGGGAATTTCAGGGGGTTCGGTTGGATGTCCTCACATTCTAATCGTGAGAACATCTGCATGGATATCTACCATGCACTTTAATCATAATGGATATTTAAAAAAAAGTCAACGGCTGTGGTCGATATTTTTTTTCAAAGTTTACTCTAAAAGTAAATATCATTAACCATTTTGAATGGAGCCAATTAACTCTTTCTTTAATAAATCATCCTCATTTTTCTTATCCGTTAAATAAGCTTGAGAATCTTTCTTAGCTTGGAGTAATATTTTATAATCTTGTTTTAAGTTTGCAATTTTAAAAGTCATATCTCCACTTTGCTTTGTTCCAAAAAGATCACCATGTCCTCTTAGTTTAAAATCCTCTTCACTAATAAGGAACCCATCTTCACAAGACTCCATTATTGAAAGACGTTTAGTATCACTATCGCTTATTAAAATACAAGTAGAAGATAAATCACTTCGTCCAACTCTTCCTCTTAACTGATGAAGGGTTGAAAGTCCAAAGCGATTTGCATCAAAAATAATCATCATGGTTGCATTGGGAACGTCAACGCCAACTTCTATTACGGTAGTACTAATCAAAATTTGAATTTTTTTCTGCAAAAATTCTTGCATAATCAATTCTTTGGCTTCACTTCGCATTTTTCCATGAATAATATCAATTTGAAAATGAGTTCCAAAAGCCAAATGCATTTGATCTTTTAACTGACATACTGTTGTCAAATCACTATTTTCACTTTCTTCAATTAATGGCGCAATTACATAAATTTGATGTCCTTTTTTTAGCTCTTCCAACATTAAAGCTAAAACATCTTTAATTTCACTGTTTTTCTTGATAATTGTTTGAATTTTTTTTCTTCCTGCAGGTCTTGTTTTAATTGTTGAAATATCCATATCTCCATAAATTGTTAAAGCATATGTTCTTGGTATTGGAGTCGCACTCATATATAATGTATCTGGCTTTCTTCCTTTATTCTCTAAATTTGCTCTTTGATTAACACCAAAGCGATGCTGCTCATCTGTAATAACAAGTCCTAAATTTGCATATTCCACTTCTTCTTGAATTAAAGCATGTGTTCCAATGACAATATCAATGCTTCCATCTTTTAATCCTTTATAAATTTCTTGTTTGGCTCTTTTAGATAATGAACCTGTAAGAAGTTCTATTTGAATATTGGTATCCTTAAAGAATGTGCGCATATTATGAAAATGCTGTGTTGCTAAAATTTCAGTAGGTGCCATTAAAGCACTTTGATAGCCGCTCAAATGATTCGCATACATTGCTAAGAACGAAAGAATCGTTTTTCCACTTCCAACATCTCCTTGTAACAGACGATTCATTCTCTCTTCACTTTCCAAATCATTGAGTATTTCATCAAGAGATGCTTTTTGATCCGCTGTTAAAGAAAAAGGCAATTTTTCAATAAAGGCATTTATTTTATCTCGTGGTATTTCTCTTTTGAGTCCACTGTTTTTCTGTTTATTTCTCTTCTTTAAATAATTTATTTTAAACATAAAGGCAAACAACTCTTCATATTTTAGTCGAATCATAGCTGCTTTTAACTTTTCTTCACTTGGTGGATTGTGAACAATATTCAGTGCTGTTCTTTTATTAACGAACTGATATTTTTCCATCAACTCCTGTGGGATATAATCTGGTATTTCTTTGCCATACATTAGAAGAGACATATTTATAAAAGTAGACATCTGCTTTTGAGTTAATCCATTTGTAAGGTGATAAACAGGTTCTATTTTTGCTTTACTAGATAATGGTTCCATTTTAATTTCTGATGCAGTAATAACATTTTTCTTTTTATCATATTTTCCAATAACAGTCACACCAGTTCCAACTAATAATTGTCTTTTTAAAAATGCCCGGTTAAAAATGGAAACACCTACAATTCCACTTGATGTTACAAGACGAAAGTTCATTTTATTCAGTCCTGCTTTAAAACGCATTAAAATAGGTGCACTCTCTACTTTTCCATCAATGATAATATGATCTTCATCTTGTGCTTCTTGTAAATTACCGCGAACAAGTACATCATAGCGAAATGGATAATGTGTCACTAAATCTTCAACCGATGTAATCCCCATTTTAGAAAGTAATATAAGTGCTCTTGGTCCTATTCCTTTTACATCTTTGAGTGCCATTTCACCACTCCTTTTCTAGTTTCTTATTATAGCATAATTTACATTTTTTGCAAAAGAAAAATAGACAAAAATTTTGCCTATAAAGTTGAACTGCCCACTTCTTCCACTTCCAAAGATGAATTTGCGCGAAAAGGCATATATTCTTTGAAAAGCATTCGATTATAATACTTTTCCTGCAAATGATAGCAAGAAGCATGAGAACTATGTGCAATCCAAGCATTCCAAGATAACATGGCATCATGTAAATTTAAAACTCCAGCTTTATAGAGTTGATTCCATTTTCTTATCTTCTTACTCATCTTTTTTCGACTTCTTTTTCTTAACTTCCGATAATCTTCATAAAGATGAAAACCACAAAATTCAACCCCTAATTTATTTTCAAAATAAATACTTTTCTCATTCAATTCAATGTGGAGTTTATCTTCAACAAACCTTTGAATCGTCGTTAATAAACTTTTTGCTTCCTCTTCTGTTTGCACTAAACTAATAAAGTCATCCATATAACGAACATAGTATTTCACACCCACCTTCTCTTTCAAATAATGATCCAGTTGATTGAGATAAATATTTGCAAAATACTGAGATGTGTAGTTTCCAATTGGAAGACCTTTTTTATCTTTCATCGACTCATAAATAAAAAGCTTCGTTAGTTCCCGTAATTTCTTGTCTTTAATTATTCTTTTTAAAATATCATATAAAACATCTTTATCAATATTATAAAAGAAACCTTTAATATCACATTTTACAATATAATACTTCCCATATCGATTTCTCATCTTCCTCATATATTTTTGAAGAGTATCAATTGCAAGATGAGTTCCTCTATTATCAATACAAGCATAAGTATCTTTAATAAATCTTGGGACAATATAAGGTTTTATAAATTCATGTACATACCACTGATGAACAATTCGATCAATATATGGAAGAGAGCGAATAATTCTTGTCTTGGGTTCTTTGATAACGAATTCACGATATTTTCCCATCTTATATGTACCATTTTTTAATTGTTTATAAAGATTGGCTAAATTACTTTCTAAATCAATTTCAAATTTTAAAACTTCCTTGGAATTTCTTTTTGTTTTACTTGCCCTTTTATGTGCTTCTAGTAATGCATCAAATGTTAAATGATCATCATATTTTTCTTTTAAACTACAAGGCATGCGCGAATCCATCCTGCCATTAAATTAGATATATTGGCAATTTTTTTACTCCAAGCAAGATAGTTTTTAGAAGTAATATATTTTTTCTTATGGGCAATACGGATAAAGACTTTGAGCATTTTAAGATGTGCATCTAACTGACTTAGATAAGAAAGACGTGCCTTGCGATTATATTCTTTTTGAGCATAGATAATATTTTTAAGACCTTCATAAGTTGTTTTTTTAATATCTTGTACCAATGAGTTACTTTCTTTTTCTGGAAACTTTAGTACAATATTTAACATGTAGTAAATCATTTCAACATACTGCTTATAAATGACTAATTTCTCTAATTCTTCCAAGATAATCCCTTCTTATTCTTCAGTTAAGAATAACAAAAATTTATCTGGAATTTTTTCATCTCTTTAAATTGTTCTTTTAATTCCTTTTTTTGAAGAGTATAGAAGAAAAAAAGTATTTTTTGTCGAATCCGAGATTATTTCTTCTCTTTTTTCTTAAAAAAACTCCAAGTATAAACACAAGAATACTTGGGAGAATAAACTCAAGCCCTCGCTCAAGAATAAAAGCATAAAATGGTGCCGAATTACTAGAAGTATCATAATTAAAATAGTCCATTCCTAAGCAAGCAAAAAACAAAATAATTAAAAGTACGGATGCAATATATAAAGCTTTATAAATTTTTGTCTGGTTCATTTTCATGTCTTCACCTTCTATTTTACTAAGATAGTATAATCTGTTTTTTTTAAAAGTCAAGAAAGCTCTAGAGTTCATAGTTCATTTCATTAAAAAAACAAATAAGTAATCACTTACCTATTTGTTAACAAACACTTTTTCTACTGCTCTGCTACTGGAAAAACAAGAAATGCTGTTGTCCCTTTTTTTATTTTAGATTCATAGTATAAATCTCCTCCATGAAGACGCATAATCTCTTTAGAAAGACTAACGCCTAATCCACTCCCCTTTGGTTTTGTCGTATAAAACATCTCATCCACTTTTTTCATCGTTTCTTCACTCATCCCTTCTCCATTATCGATAATTTGTATTTCAAAATGTTCTTTTTCAACTTTTGTTTTAATCTTTATTTCCATTGAGTCTTCTTTTTTTGCTTCCATTGCATTTTTAAGTAAATTAACAAGAACTTGTTTAATTCTACTATAATCTACTTCTAAATAAAACTCATCATCTGGAAGATGCGACCTGATTACAATATGATTTTTCTTAAATAAAGGCTTCAGCGCTGCTAAAACTTCATCAATTAACAAATAAATATCTACTTCTTCTTTCGTAATTTTAAGCTTACTATAAGATAGAAAATCATCCATCAAAGTAAGAGTTCTTGCAATTTCTTCTTGAATAATTGGAAGATACTTTCTTAACTTTTTCTCATCTTTTACATCCATCATATCTAAATACCCCTTACAAACTGCAATTGGATTTTTAATCTCATGTGTAATTTGAAAAAGTGAACTTCGAAGATGCCTTTCCTTTTCTAACTGATATCGAATACTATTTAAATTAACAAGTTCCTCACCCTTTTTGATAAAGTAAAGCACAAGATACGCAGCGACATAAAGAATTCCTGAAATTACAAGTAAGTTCAATGCATTTAAGAAGAAATCTTTTTCGGGGCTAATAAAAAGATATGTCTCAATTGAAAGAGTAAATGTTTTTATAAGAATAAAAATAGATAGAATAGACTCTGGTGTAGGTTTTTTATAAGAAAAATAAGAATAAGCAATAAAATAAAGAATATACTCTGTTACAATAAAAACAAATGGATATCCTAAAATAACAGTTAAATACCAAGTTAAAACAAAACTAATGATAATAGCTGCTGTCGTACTTTTTTTAAGATAACTCGTAAGAAGTGGAAGATTGAGAAGAACAAGTGACATATAATCATCAAGAAAAATTCCTTTTCTTAATAAAAGATAAAGGCTTGAGTAAATTGCAAGTTCAAGACAAATGCTGTTTTCTTCCTCATTGACGTTCTTTTTGCTAATTAAATATAAAAGATAAATTGCAATCGGAAATAACAAATAAATAATATTATCGAGTAATGTCATTAAATAATTCATTTTTTTACCTTCTTTCTAATAGCAGTATATGAAATTCATCTGTCACTATTTGTCGAAAAAAGAGTAAATTGTCGAAAAAAATAAAAAAGTGACGAAAGCCACTTATTTTAAATCATCTATATACCTTTTTAGTTGTTTACTATCCGGTCCTAATATAATTTTTAACTGATTTTCAATCTCAACAATTCCTTTTGCACCGAGCTTTTGAATCGCATCTTTATTTGCTTTATCTACATCCCTTAAAGTTACAATAAAACGGGATAGTTTAGACTCTGTTTGAATAATATTGTCTTTTCCCCCTAAATATTCTACTAGCTTATTCAAATCTAAATTAGCATCTTTTTTGTTGGCTTTTAAAATTGCTAATAATATTATGATTAAAATAAGTGCTATAATTAAATATTCCATTTGATCACCTTTCTTCTTTATTCATTATATCCTATTTTTCATTCTTTGAAAAGAGACGAAGTCATTTGTCAATTTTTCTTTTTAAAAACATAAAATAACAATATAGGTAGAACTCCCGCACACGAATATTAGGAGTGCATATCTTATAGTAGATAATAGATAAAAGAGGTGGAAGATATGAACAATAATGAAGATTCATGCTTTGCAAAAATTTTAAAAGTCATCTATATCTTACAAAAAAACGCATCTGGAGGAGAATGTTTTGATGGGTCATGTACAAGACCATTTTTAGGAGGAACACCGGATATTGTTTGCTTTAATACACGTCCTATTTCTTTTTATTTAAGTGATGGAAGTTTATTTGAAGCAACTTATCAAAGTATTAGTAGTACTCAACCTTTAACATCTTCTATTTTTAGAATTGAAAAAGTCATGGATAATTGTGTACTTTTAAGAATATTAGAAGCGTCTTCTAGTCCTACAGCAATCAGCCCTTACCAAGCAACAAATCAATTTATCACGGTGAATTTAAATTGTATTTGTGCACTTCGTTGTTTATCTGATGTTGTTTTGGAAAATATTTAAAAGGAGGAAGATAAAATGTGTGGTCAAGGAAAGAATGAGAATTTATCTTGTTTAACAGAGATCATTGATACAATTTTAATGCTGCAAAATCAAAGTACAGGATCTTGTGAAATAGGTGGATGTGATAAACCCTATTTAGGTCCAACACCCAATGTATTTTGTTATAATACAAGACCTGTTGAATTCTATAACTGTCAAACAGGACTACGTTGGACATTTCCTTATACTTTAAATGGAGTGGATGGAGTCAGTACTATTTTTAGAGTTGAAAATCAAGAAGGAAATTGTTGTACATGTAGAGTGTTAGCCCCTAACCCTGATACAACTGAGACACTCTACCCTTATGTAGCAACAAACTCTTATTTTACAATCAACTTAAACTGTGTTTCAGCAATTCAGTGCCTAGGCGATACTTTTGTAAGTAATGTTTAAAAAAGCTGTGAATTCACGGCTTTTTTATTTGCAAAGATATGATTGAGTCAATAGGAATCACTTCATCATCTAATGTTAGAAGAGTTGTTTGTGTTCGTGCTGCAAGAAATGTATCCAACTCTTTATCTTTTAGTTTGATATGCACTGGAACATTAAAAGAATAACCTTTTCGATTAAAAATTTGGTATAGTGTTTCATTTATCGTAAGTGTTTGATCCGTTTTTTCTTCTCTTTTGAAATTTTTCTCTTCCGTTTCGAGTTTTTTATCTTCACTATCTAGTTTTTTCTCTTCTAAATAAGAATAAAAGACTTCTTTATTAACGAATTTTTTTGTGCCTTCGCTTCGATAAATTGATGGTAATTTTTTATTCATAAATACCTCCTATTAAAAGTTTATGTATGGTTATTTTTGTTGTGTCTTAAATTGAATACTTTTTTAATTTTAATCTTTTAAAAGTTTATGTAAGATGGTAATAAAAATGGATTATCTTTGGTATAATAAATAAAAAAAGGAGGGATTCGATTCATGAATATAAAAAAGAAGATTGATTTTCGTTTATTAATTCCTATTATTCTTTTTGCTGGAATTTCTATAGCAACTATTACAAGTGCCCTTACTTATCTTTCTCCATCTGTTGGGAATCTTGCTTTAAAACAAGCGATTTGGTATTTAATTGGAGCTGGTCTTGTCGCACTTCTTCTTTATTTAAAAAATGACTATCTTTATCAAAATGCTTTTTTATTTTATGGAATTTTAAACATTTTACTTTTATTACTTTTATTTTTTGGTACACCTATTAATAATAGTAAATGCTGGTTTGTCATTCCAAAAATCGGTTCATTTCAACCCAGTGAATTTATGAAAATCGCGCTCATTTTAGTCCTTGCAGTTATGATTCAAAAGTTTCGAGTTGAGAAAATAAATCCAACTTGTAAAGAAGAGTTTTTCTTTTTAATGAAGACATTTTTAGTGGTTTTAATTCCAAGCATACTCACCTTTTTAGAGCCTGATACAGGGGTTGTTATTCTCTATTTTGTCATTTATTTTTTTATGTTATTCGCCTCCGGTATACGGATTCGTTGGTTTCTTTTAGTAGGCGTTTTCATCTCAATTTTGATGGGAACTATCTTTGGTCTTTATTTTTTTAAACAAGATTTATTTATTGAACTTTTTGGGACCAAACTTTTTTATCGATTAGAGCGTATTTTATCTTGGAAAGATGGAAGTGGCTTACAGCTTGAAAACGCCTTAGCTGCAATTGGTTCAGCAGGATTTTTCGGACATGGTTTTAATGAAACGCCTATTTATTTTCCAGAGTCTGGTACTGATTTTATCTTTGCTGTCTTTGCTTCTAATTTTGGGCTTTTAGGAAGTATTCTTTTAATTTTACTGATATGTGTATTTGATTATAATTTAATTCAACTTGCTATTAAAAAGATAAAACCCATTCATAAATTTGCTTTAGCAGGTATCATATCCATGCTTGTCTTTCAACAAGTACAAAACATCGGAATGACGATTGGTCTTTTTCCAATTACCGGAATTACACTTCCCTTTATTAGTTATGGTGGAAGTAGTCTTTTATCCTATATGTTCATTGTAGGAATTATTTTGAATATTTCAAAAGAACCAAATAGTCACTATTTATAACGATTATTTCTTCTCAAAATTTAAAAAGTATTTCTTAAAATTAAAAAGGCGACCTATTCATCGTCTTTTTGAATGATTGAATTTTTTTCTATTTTAGACCAACTTCCTGACAAATTTTTTTTAACTTTGTAAGAGACCGTTTTCTTTTCATTCATCGTTTTCTTTTAAACGAATTTTTTCGATAACAGGCTGATTTTCCTTAGAAACACTTTCGCCATCACTTTCTACTTTTGTATTTTTTACAATTTCATCGACGACTTCCATTCCTTTTGTAACATGCCCAAAAGCTGCATACTCTCCATCTAAATAAGTACTATCTTGATGAACAATAAAAAACTGACTGGAAGCAGAGTTATAATTATAGCTATTTCTTGCCATTGAAATAACTCCTCTTGTATGAGAAATATTATTTTCTACACCATTGGATGAAAATTCTCCCTTAATATTCATTCTACTACCACCCTGACCTGTTCCAGTTGGATCGCCACCTTGAATCATAAAGCCATCGATAATTCTATGAAAAGTAAGTCCATCATAAAATTTATCCTTTACTAGGTCAACAAAATTTGTCACTGTAATTGGTGCAGAATCTGCATCTAATTCTAGTTCAATAACACCATAATCTTTTACTGTCATCTCAACATTTACTTTTCCTGTCATATATTCTTTCTCCTTTTCTTTTTTTCCACATCCTGTTATGGATAAAAGAGCTATCATCACTATTAAAACATATTTTACTTTTCGCATATTTTTCTCCTATTCTTTATGAAGTACTTCATTATAGACAGCATGAAGTTGTCTACCAACTTCTTTAATATCCCTTTCTTGAGCTTTATGATAAGCATTTCCTCGTAAAGATGGCAATTCATTTTTCAAAATTTTTTTAATTTTATCTTCAAATTCATCCACATCTTTAGCTTTATATAAATCTTTTCCTTCAATAAACCAATCTTTAAAAATGGCAATATCTCGAATTAAAATATCACATTTCATTGCACAAGCTTCAATGACGGGTATTCCTTCTGTTTCTTCAAGCGTTGGCATTAAATACAAATCACATGCATCCAGTGCATCTCTGATTCCTTCTTTTTCAACATATCCAGCGAAAGTCAAATTCGGAAGAGTTGTTTTTACAGCTTTTTTGACATCATCTGTTGCAATAGACAAAGGACTTTCCCCAAACCAAATAAATTGATATTCTGGTAGTCGTTGGGCAAGTTCAACAAAATCAACAATTCCTTTTCTTCGAATATAAAGACCGATACCAACAATGACTTTATCTTTCTCACTAAAGTGATATTTTTTTCGAAATTTTTTTCGTCTTGTCTCATCTTTTGTCCAAAAATCTAAATCAATTCCATTTGAAATATCATAAATTTTTTTATCTTCCAATCCCTCATAACTTTCTAATAGTTTTTTAGAATAGGGTGTTGGTGTGATTAAAACATCCCCTAATTGGTAGCATTTCACAATCCATTTTTTAAACATTTTTGAAGTAAGATGTCCTAAGACAAAACCATCTTTATAATCCTCTTCTGTAGAGTGAGCATGATAGACGATTTTCTTATGATTCTTCTTTGCCTTTTTAGCTAGTAAATATGACTGAAAAAAATAAGTATTAATATGTAAAATATCATAGTCTTCTTCGACATCGAATGTATAAGGGATTTTTTCATATTGAAGTGCCTTTTCTTGATGTTGAATTGCTTTTCCAAGACCACTTTTTCCAATCTTATCTAATCCTTCTGCATAAAGTAATATTTTCATATAAACACACATTCCTTTCACTTTCGAGAAAACATAACAAGAAAAAAGAACAAATATTTTTCTTAAAGATTATGTTTTCTATAAAATATGTATAAATACTTCTAACTTTTCCATTTTTTATTTCTTTAGCAAAATCGTATCACATTTTTTTTGAAAAAGAAAGGAGCAACAAACTGAATCATTCATGAATTCAATGACATTTTTTCTATATCTTAATCTCTTTCATAAATAAAGTACTCGCTCTTTACAATCAAATTGCAAAAATAAAAGCCCTATAAAAAATAAGGCTAAAATTCAAATCTGGTAGAGTTAATGAAACTAAAAACAAACTGTTATATTTTTCGTGATGGATTTCTTATCATTGTACCACTCAATAACTAAATTTTATCATAATGAGTCCACATTTTAATAATATGAATTTCTTTTTTTTCTTCATCCACTTCATAAACAATTCGATGTTGTCTATTAATTCTTCTAGAATATAATCCTGTCAATTCACCAGTTAATTTTTCATAGGATGGTGGATAACAAAAAAGGTTTTCCATCATTAGATTTAATATGTTTTTACAATTTTTATCAAGATTACAATTTTTTAGCTTTAATTTATCTTTTTCTGCTTGCTTAGAAAACTTAATTGTATATCGATTTACCATTCTTCATCCTTTTCATATTTTTTTGCTGATTCCCAATTTTCATTTTTTCTTATATTATTAATATTATCCACATATCCTGGAATACTTGATAAAAATAATGTTTCTTCAATATTTTTCCATTCATCTTCAGATATTAGTACAGCATTCTTTCCCTTATTATTTACAATCGTAATAGGATTAAAACCAACATTAACATCTGATACCAATTGGTATAGATTTGCTCTTGCATTGGTTATATTGATTGTACTCATTACTATTCACCTCATTCGCATTGTAACGTACTTTTTTGCGTACGTCAAGTATCTAATATTATTATATGCAAAAATAAAATAAAAATGTATCAAAAAAAGAAGAGTATAGACCTCTTCCTAAATATAGAAAAACAAACGAAAAGTTTGTTTAATACTATAATAGTGCCCTAAAGGAAGAAGTACGACAACTTTATAATTCAAATAAATATATATTTTCTATATATTTTTCTCTAAATAAATGATTACCTATATATTTCCCACCAAGATGTTTATAAAAATTATTAGAAGGGTTACCATCTAAACAGCCAATTATTAATTTTTTTATTCCTTTTTTCATAACATTTTTAATAGCATAATCATATAACATTTTGCCATAACCATTTTGATATTCTTTTAAAATATATAAAGAATGTATTTCTGCGGCATTTTCATATTTATCACTATCTAAAGTATAATAAATCCAACCAATTATTTTGTCTTGTAAAGTTAAAACGTAATAATTCGGTTGATCAGTTATATTATTTTTTAATCTTTCAGCACTTTCTTTTTGATGACCTAATAATCCCTTTAAAAAATCATCATCAACAATTCCTTTATATGTTGTATTCCATACAAGTGCAATAGAATGTGCTAATTCAGTTGAATCTTCTATTTTTCTTTTTCTAATTATAGGGTTCATAACTATCATCTCCTTATAAAAAAATAAAACTCATATTGGTTCGTCAAATTGTCAAAATTTAATATAAAAGCATTGTACTAAGAACAAAAGTTTGATATAATTAATTTGGAACATTTAATAGTTGGGTGATTGCCAAACTTCATGAAGAAGGGAGGCGATAGTATGAATAAGAAGAATTTTTTAATTCTATCTTTAATCATTCTTATCTTCCTATTAGTATTATTACTATTTATAGTTTTAATATAAAAGAAA
>CANQHD010000036.1 GCA_947623625.1 uncultured Bacilli bacterium | reverse complement strand
TCGTAGTGGAAAGTGGCACACTATTCTAGTCAATCTCTTTATTACGAAGACGGGAACAAACCACCGTTAAAGAGCATATCTGTGAAACTTTTGGTGTTTGCTTCTTACGCCCAGTCTGGGGTGGATGCTGGAAGGAATGAATAATGGGTAGTTTATAATGGCATATAGATGAATCCCATTATTTTGGAGACCTAAACTTGTGGATTACCTATACGCGTAGAGCTGATGGATAGTCTACGACTTAGGAAGAACCTACTATGTGGCGAAAGTTATGAGTAGCGTAGCTTGTCTTGCGTGGAAAAGTTGGGATTTATGAGCTGACCCAATAATTGGCCAAAACTATTGGATAAACTGCATAATGAAATCTTTTCTGCAAAAAAGAATTAGTAATAAAGCTTGGTGAGGAAATCTCCTAGAGTGATGTCGCTTGGGATTGCAGTGGGTACTAAGTGGTGATCAAGCCATACTTTAACAGTATTCGTCTTTCGAAAGGGGGAACCGCAATATTGGTAACGATATTGTAAAGACGAGGGAAATCCTGCTTGACCTAAGACCCAAAGTTTACCAAGGGATTGCCATTGTGTTTTAAAAGTAAAGCAAAGTTCTCAAAAAGTTCTTTGCTTTTTTTGTGTTTTTCTTTCATTTACTAATTGATATTATACGTGTTACAATGATAACGAGGTGCTTCATGAATCGAGAAGAAAAAAGTAAAATAAAAAAAGAACTACGAAATTTAGAAGTCCAAACAAGAAGAAAAGAGAAAAAGAAAAAAAATAAGGTCAATCTAAAATGGATTATGACAATTTTTATTTTTGCATTTACGCTTTCATTTGGTCTTTCATTCATCTCTGAGACAACGATAAAAAAAGCAACATTACCTATGAGTATTTTGATTACACTTATTTTTATCTTTTTAGGTATTTTATTTGATATTGTTGGTGTCTCTGTTACTGCAAGTGATGAAAAAATTTTTCATTCGATGAGTGCTCGAAAAGTAAAAGGGGCTAAAGTAGCCGTATTGTTTAAAAAGAATGCGGATAAAGTATCGAGCTTTTGTTGTGATGTCATTGGAGATGTTTGTGGAATTGTCTCTGGTGCAAGTGGCGTTACAATCACTGCGTTGTTGGTTGCAAAGTTTCAATTTAGTTTGCTTTTTACAACTTTGGTTGTAACAGGGATGATCTCAGCACTGACAATTGGTGGAAAGGCATTTGGAAAAAGTTTTGCCATTAATAAAAGTAATATCATTTTATATCAGTTTGCAAAAGTTGTTTCTTTCTTTTATCGAATTTAGGAGGGATAGTTATGATACAAGTCAACCACGTGACATTAAAATTTGGAAAAAGAACTTTGTTTGAAGATGTTAATTTGAAGTTTTTACCCGGTGCTTGCTATGGGTTAATTGGGGCAAACGGTGCCGGTAAATCCACGTTTTTAAAACTTCTTACCAAAGAACTTGAAACAACTCAAGGTGAAATTTCAATTGGTAATGGTGAGAGAGTTTCATTTTTAAAGCAGGATCATTACTCTTATGATGATGTTCGTGTTCTTGATGTTGTTTTGATGGGAAATGAATTACTGTGGAAAGTTATAGATGAGAAAAATAAGCTATATAGTCAAACTGAATTTAGTGAAGACGATTACATGAAAATGGCAGATTTAGAAGCTGAATTTCAAGACTTAGATGGATATAATGCCGATCAAGATGCCGCTTTTTTGCTTTCTAACTTGGGTGTTGGAGTAGAGTATCATACACTGTTGATGCGTGAAATTCCAGTCAAGATGCGCGTTAAAGTTCTCCTAGCAGGAGCGCTTTTTCAAAATCCAGATATTTTGTTGTTAGATGAGCCAACAAATGGATTAGATATGAAAGCCATTCAATGGTTAGAAGAATTTTTAATGGATTACCAAAATACAGTGATAGTTGTCTCCCATGATCGCCATTTTTTAAATAAAGTGTGTACACATATTGTTGATATTGATTTTGGAAAAATGAAAATTTATGCTGGAAATTATGATTTCTGGTATCAATCACGGGAACTTGCATTAAAACAAGTCAAAGAACAAAACCGCAAAAAAGAAGAAAAGATGAAAGAACTTCAAGCATTTATTGATCGCTTCTCAGCAAACGCATCGAAATCGAAACAAGCAACATCCAGAAAGAAAATCCTCGAAAAAATTGAACTAGAAGAAATTGTTCCCTCTTCAAGAAAATACCCGTACATTGATTTTAAAATAGAGAATAAAACTGGAAATGAAATACTGGAAGTAAAAAACCTAACCAAAGAAAAAGATGGAGAAAAACTCCTTTCAAAAATCTCATTTACTGTTCAAAAAGGAGATAAAATAGCTTTACTTGGTGAAAATGATTTAGCCAAAACAACACTTCTTAATATCTTAGCAGGTGTTGAAAAATACGATAAAGGACAGGTTCAATTTGGGAAAACTATTCATTTTTCTTATCTTCCACAAGATAATAGTTCCTATTTCTTAAAAGACGAATCTATTTTAGAATGGCTTGGAAATTATTCTGATTCAAAAGATTTAACTTATTTAAGATCTTTTCTTGGAAGAATGCTCTTTTCAAGCGATGAAGTGTTTAAAAAAACTTCTGTTTTGTCTGGTGGAGAAAAAGTAAGATGTATGATTAGTAGGGCAATGCTATCTTCTGCTAATTTTCTTCTATTGGATGAGCCGACAAATCACTTGGATCTTGAAAGTATTACATCTCTTAATAAGGGCTTAAAGAATTTTCAGGGTGAAATGATTTTTACTAGCCGTGATTTAACGCTGAATGAGACACTTGCTAATCGTATTATTGAAATACAAGAAGATGGTACAATCCTCGATAAAAGATGTAATTTTAATGAATACTATGAATGGAAAGAGTCAAGAAAGTAGTATAAGACTTCTCTATTTTAAAAAAAATACAAAAATTTAGCAAACAATGCTCCAATTTAAGCGATTTTATGGTATAATCTGTCTCAAGAAAGGATGATTGAAATGAAAAAAGAAAATATAAAAACAGCTGTTATTATTATTTTGTTGTTAGTCGTTGTATTTGGTGGAAGCTTTTTTGCTTCTGAGTTAAGTGGAAAAGATAGTGCTTATAGTGAACTTGCTCAATCTTCTAGTGGAAATGAAATAGAAGAGGAAGAAATACCAGAAGAAGAGCAAGGAGACTTTAATGAGATTGGAATTGATGAGTATTTATCTTTGAAAAAAGGATCTGATAAATCCATTATCTTTATTGCTCGTCCAGGTTGCTCTTGGTGTCAACTTTATACACCAATTATGAAAAATGTGGTTTATCTTTATCATATTGAAGTTAATCATTTAAATACAGATGAACTCTCAGATGATGAAAATACACAGTTAATAAAGTCTGACGATTATTTTGCAGATGGATATGGAACACCACTTACTTTAATTGTACAAGATAATAAGATTGTTGATAAAATTGAAGGATACACCTCTAAAGAAAGTACAATTGAGTTCTTTAAAAATAATGGGTTGATTAGTGAGTAATATGAACACTTATGATTTAGTCAAGAATTTTATTGATAAATATCCAATGACAGTTGCATGGAGACTTAAAAAAAATGCTTTGATTATTGATAAACATTTAAATCCAGATGAAAAAGTAACCTATGCTTTTGCTGCTCAGAAAAATGATCAATTTTATAATATTATTAGCACAGCAGTGATTGCTCTTACCAATAAGCGTATTTTAATTGGAAGAGATCGCGTTGTGATTGGATATTTTCTAGATTCTATAACACCGGATTTATTTAATGACTTAAAAGTAAGAAGTGGTATTCTTTGGGGAAAAATTGAAATTGATACAGTCAAAGAATTTATTACACTGACAAATATTGATAAAAAAGCGTTAAAAGAAGTAGAAACTGCAATTACATCATTTATGATGGAAAGAAAAGAAAAAATGCGAGAAGAAAGGTCATAACTTTTCTTTTTTTTCTTAGTTTGTTAAAATAAAAATAGAAAGAAGAATGAGAATGAAACGGATTTTTAAATTGTTAGGGTTAGTTATGATTCTTTTTTTCATCTATCAAATGTTGATTGTTCTTTTTGTAAAAGAACATGTCGTAACTTATCAAATAGGGAAAGGAAAAGATACTTTTGAAGTTCATGAATCATTTAAAATCGAAAATAAAAAACATTTTTATCGGTTTGAAGTAAAAGATAAAAAAGAGAATTCATACTATTTTCAAATTGAAGAAAATCTGCATAAAAAAGATAAGATTATTCAAAAAATAGAAAGTTATCAGAATGAAGACCTACATTGTATTTATCCGGTTTATTCTCTAAAAAAGCAAAGTGAAATTATCTGTCAAGAAAAAGATCAGCTCTTTACCGGAACATATCTTGAAACTAAAAAGGATGAAAGAATTGTTGAGTTTGAAGAAAAACTCAACAAGAAAGGTTATTCTATAAGTGGTTGGAAAACAAAGAATACTCCCAAAAAATATCAAAAAGTGACCTATTATCCAGAAAATATTTTAAAAAATCAAGCATTTTATTTTTGGACTTATAAAGGTATCATTAATTTAGTTAAAGACAATGTTTATGAACAACAATTATTTGAAATTGATCAGTATGAAAATAACAAAAGTATTTTACTTGGAACAACACTAATAGTGATTGATACTGAGCAAGATTATGACTTTGATAGAATTTATCTTCTTTCGTTATTTAGCAAAAAGAAAGAGGTAATAAAGCTCAAAGAAAAAATCTCTAAAGATAGTTATTTTTTAGGAAGCGTTCAAGATAAAGTCTATTTAATCGATCGGAAAAATATTAAGCAATACGAAATAGATATTCAGAAAAAAACATGTAAAGAAATTGGAAATAAAGCTCTAAATGCGAAGTATTATCAAAATGGAAAGTGGAAGGTAAGAAATATTTATGATTTTATTCAAGAAGATATTTTGTTTGAAGAAGAGATTCCATCTGAGATAAAAAAGCTTTATCCCAACCAAAAGATTTTAAAACAAGATGAGATTTACAAGTCTATCCTGATATTAATCCGGATGGAATCTACCCAGGAATCACCGTTGGTTTAGCCAATAACTTAACCTCACCAGACGGAGTTCAAGACGAGGACGAATGGAATTATCGTTCCACTGCTGGTGAACAAGACGTATCCGAGGGTTATGCCGAATTACAAAAACTTACCGGAAACATGGAATCAACAACCATCAAGGAAAGTTTAACACACAATATCATAGGTAGTGGCGTAAAAGATGTTACTGTAACATTAGCGACATGGAAAAAGAAACAACCAACATCAGGAACATTCAACTTTATCTATACACCTATAATTGAATATTCAAGCGACCTAGTATATTCATTAAACAAAACAACTTTTGCAAACTTTACACAATTAAAAACTGGTACATACACATTCAAATACACACCTGTAGTATCATCAGTTGATACATCAAGTGTACTAAGTACATTCGATTCTGACACATTTGTCAAGAAAGTCAATGAGGTACCAGACACATACACATTCACATATACACAAGACAACAAATGGCAATTAAAAGGTAAAGACGTAACCATGAGTGAATACGGACTTACCACAAAAGGTACCGAAAAACAAGGTAACGAAATTGTCATTTATTATACATCCAACTCATGGTATAGAGATTCTGCATCTATCAACATGGCAAGTTATGGTATATCAACTACCGGAACAGAAAAGGTTGGTAATACAATCGAGGTAAACTATAGACGTAACGAATGGCAAAAGGATGCTACTGCTGTAACATTAGCCGATTATGGTATTACAATCAGTAGTGGTACACCTGCAATTGATGATACAATCCAAATCGTATTCGTTGCTGAACAAGTTGGTGTTGTTAGAGTTGCAAACCCAACAAGTTTGTATTCTATTGGATTAAACCAATTCAATGTTAATGGTGACCAAATATTTACTGGACACACTATTGCAACGAATGGTAAAATCAGTGAGGCATCAAGTTCATATGTCATTTACTTTAAATGTCTAGGTAAACAAACCTATACTATATATAATAGTAAAGCATCATCAATCACAAGAGTTGGTTATCTTGCAACTGCACCAACAATATCATCTACTGTAACCGTATTAAGTGCCGTTACGACTGCATCAAGTGGACAAGCGTGCACAAATAATACAACAAGAACACACGTTACACCAAGTGCAGATGGATATTTAGTAGTTGCAGCAACTGATATTGAAAATCTATGCTGCCACTTAACATGGTCTGGATATAATGATGATGTATACGAAAGTTATTGGGATTACAACTTCACCATACCATATAGAGCAGATAATGGTGAAACAATAACCGATTATGGACTTGCAAAACTTGATACAACTTATTTTGATGAAATTGATTTCTCAAGAGGTGTGTTCCATAAAAGAACTGATAGAATGGAATATAGTGCCGAAAACTTAGCGACTGTACAAGCAAAGAAAGTACCATACTTATATGATAGTAGTTATATCTATTATGGTATCCCAGAGGAAACTTATACATTAGGTGAAATAAGTTCAGCCTATAGAGTAAGTGACTTTGGTACGGAACAATTCATTGGTACTGACTTAAAGTTAGGGGCAACCGTATTCTATCAATCTAACCTTAAAGATAAATTAAGAAGAAGTGTTGAGGTATTAGATAACAAAGTAACATCTATTGCCTCAAATGCAACCAACGACCAATACCCAAGTGCAAAAGCCGTATATGACTTAGAATACAATGTATGGAAAATGTTGGGATTACACGTTGATACATTCTCAACAACCAAGACATATGCTGTTGGTGCTTATGTTGTAAGAGGACATACATTATATAAATGTACAAAGGCTGTAACGAGTGCTGGGGCATGGAACGCAAGCAACTGGACAGAAAGTTATCTGTTCACTGCATCATAGAATAAGGGGGTAATATTATGGAATATAAAGACAAATCATTCGAAGATATTGACAAGTATTGTCCTGCCTCTGCTAAACTTAGTTTGGGGCACATTATAGACGATTTATATGATGCTATAATGAATGGTGGTTCGTATGCAGGAAACGCTTTGACAGAGGCTGAAATCGAGTCATTAGACAAGATGTGTAGTGGCTCTGACATGACTGATATTGCTTATGTTTTAAACAATATTATCAAGGCCAGCAAAGGCGAAGGAACTGTTGAGGAAATCGCAGAGGACGTTATCGAAAAAGTCGATAATGGAATCTGTGGAACACTTCAAGCGTGCCAACTTGGAAGTAAATTAAAAGAAATGATTGAAAAAGTAAACGGAGGTTCAGTTGAACCAAAAGTTGAGGTTGATGCACCAAGTGCAGAAACACAAGTAAACAATATTAATAAACAAGTTAAAGATATTCAAATGGACGTAACTGTAGTTGATAACAAAGTTAACGGTTATTCTAAATATGCTAGTGGCGTTGAGGGTGCCGGTGGTGATGGAAACTATTTAATGTTAGAGTTCCCACAAGCACAAGATGCTGAAAACACAGTAAAATGCTCATATGCTGGTGGACAAGAAACCGAACTAAGTCCAGAGGATTATCAATACCTTATTAAATTAAAACAAAAGAAACCAATTCAAGTTGAGATTAGTGGTAAGATTAATACATCACAATCATTGGATATATCTGATGTTGTGGTATTACCAAAGATTTCCGAGGTTATATCAGCAAGAGCACAAGGTGCAGCCACATATAATAAATATGTAAGCGATTTACAAGAGGATGATTTGGTATTCTCTGATGATAATAAAGCAACTGGTACAATCAAATATGTAGAGGATTACGAATGTGGTGTTGATACTGAGGGTAACTATATTGCCTTACATATCGACCACACAAAATTACCACAAGGAACTATATCATTTGGATTCGCACCAAGCACTTGGGCAAATGTTGATACAAATGATTATAATATCAATGTCAAACTTAATAAAGATAATAGACAAAACATTGGACTATCAATAAGAGTTGATGAAAAGATATTATATACTTTAGATTTAACTGGACTTGAATTAAAACCTAAAGGGGACTAAAGATGGTCTCTTTTTTGTATGAATGAAAGGAGATAATAACATGACAGCAATGTTAATCGCTGGAACAATGGCATATATATATATATATATATGCTTGGAAAACAAATACAAGAGAGGAGGGAATTACAGACTAATAAATGTAATTTCAACTCTCAAAAATCACAAAGAAATGGAGGTGGAAGGTATTTAATATCTTCTGCTTCTATTTTAAATACCCTTCAATATATATATATATATATATTCAAAGAAGGGAGGTTGCAAACTAAACAATGCAACAATCTTAACCTTACCAGAAAGGGGGCAATTGGCTTAACAACTAATTCCCCTTTTTACATGGGGGTGTATAGTTTATGAAATTAAACATCGATTTTATATACCCAGTTGGAAGTATCTATATGTCAACCAACTCTACCAATCCAAACGTATTATTTGGTGGCAGTTGGGAACAAATCAAAGATACATTCTTACTGGCTTGTGGAAACACATATGCAAACGGTTCAACAGGTGGTTCAAGAACTGCAACCATAAATTATCCTATTGGTTGGACAAGTGACGGTCGATTAAGTATTAACCAATCACGATTCTCTGGTGCAACAAGTAGTAGTAATACTTGGACACGAAGAACGACTGCCGAGAATTATGCAACTGGAATGACAGGTAGCAGCATATCTGAACAACTAAAGAGTGACACTATATCAATAATGCCACCTTACCTAGCCGTATATGTTTGGAAGAGGACTGCTTGACCGTTCTTGACCGAGATACCGCAAGGTGTCTTGGAAACGTATTTCATAAACTAACATAAGCCGAAACATATGAAACTAAACATAGATTTTATATACCCTATAGGGTCAATATATGCAACAACGAACACCACAAGTCCCAATGTGTTATTTGGTGGCACATGGGAAAGATATGCTGAGGGACGATGCCTTGTTGGTTACCAATCCGGTGATAGTGACTTTAGCACCATTGGTAAAACTGGTGGTGAGAAGACACACACTTTAACTATCAGTGAGATGCCATCACATAACCACTCAGATACCTTATATGCACAAGGTTCATGGCAATCTATAGGTGGAAATGTCCCTAAAGGATGTGGAAACAATGGTGACTGGGGTCATGGAACTGGAAACACTGGTGGTGGACAGGCTCATAACAACCTACAGCCCTACATTGTTGTATATTATTGGCGACGCACGGCTTAATACCGTCTTGAGATTTTTGCAATATATTTAGTTAGAAAATTATGAAAATAAATGTAGATTTAATTTTAGATGCAGTATATCCTGTAGGCTCAATATACATGAGTGTAAGTGCAACCAGCCCTGCCACCCTATTCGGTGGTAAGTGGGAACAACTAAAAGATAGGTTCCTATTAGGTTGTGGCACACACACAAATGGCTCTACTGGTGGCGAAGAAACACACGTACTTACGTTAAGTGAGATGCCTAGTCATACTCACACACAATATACAACTATATATGATGGAGCGGCTGGTTATTTTAGAACTGGTAACTGGGATAACCATGGTACTATCAATACTGGTTCCGCTGGTGGAAACGCTGCCCACAATAATATGCCACCATATTTGGCTGTGTATATCTGGAAACGCACGGCTTAAACGAATTTCATAATACAACCTTTAAAATAATAGAAGATATAAAATACTGAATTACTATGAAAAAATTATTACAAAACCTTCAATATATATATATATATATATCAAGAAAGGAGGATTGTACTTACTAAATTTAAGCAATCCTTCTTTAACGGAAAGGAGGGTAATGGCTCAATAGTCTACTACCCTCTTTTCAATGGAGGTAATGTTTATGAAAATTAATGTTGATTTAGTTTATCCAATCGGCTCAATTTACATGAACCTAAACCCTACCAATCCAGGCACTCTATTTGGGGGAACATGGACACAAATTAGTGGTAGATTCATATTAGGAGCCGGCGGTGGTTATAGTGCCGGACAAACCGGTGGTGAGGCTTCACATACATTAAATGTAAATGAAATGCCATTACACTCTCATGGATTCGATAGTGGTTGTGCAAGTGTAGTAGCAAACCAATTAACTTCGGGTACATCCCCAGTTTTATTTCAACAAAACACTGGTGGTATGGGGGTTACTAGCATTTCAGCAGTTGGTGGAGGCCAATCCCATAACAATATGCCACCATATTATGTAGTGTATATCTGGCGTAGGACAGCCTAAAGGCCATCCATAAAAGGAATTTTCATAAACATAGACTAAGCCGAATGACATGAAATTAAATATCGATTTTATATATCCAGTTGGCTCAATATATATGAGCACCAACGATGTTAGTCCACAAACACTATTTGGTGGAAGTTGGTCTAAAATTGAGGGTCGCTTTTTATTAGGGTCAAGTTCATCATATCCACTTGGTAGCACTGGCGGTGAGGCAACGCATACATTGACTACCGGTGAAATACCGAGCCATGCTCATCGTGAAAATTTGCATTATGGCGGTACTGATGGTGGTAATTTCTTTTCTGTAACTGGTTATAAAGTAATTAATACAAGTTCAACAGGAATTTTTGGTGATACTGCTAGCACAGGTGGCGGTGGTGCACACAACAATATGCCACCATACCAAGTGGTGAACATCTGGAGGAGAACGGCATAGACGTTCGAATCGAAATGCCGTAAGGCGTTTTGGAGGAGGACTGCTTAGGACGACCTAACGGTCATCCAATATAAATTTAAATTTAGTAATACAGACATTTTATGAAAATAAATATAGATTTTGTGTACCCTGTTGGGTCAATATATTTTAGTGTTAATAATGTTAATCCATCAACATATTTCGGTGGAACATGGGTTTCTTGGGGCTCTGGACGAGTTCCTGTAGGCGTAGATGCTGCACAAAATGAGTTTGGTACTGTTGAAAAGACAGGTGGAGAAAAGACACATCAATTGACTATATCAGAGATGGCTTCACACAAGCATGGTAGTTATGGAGACATTTTTATGAATGTAGAAATGTGGAAAGAAATTAGTGGTGTGCAAGAAGGAGGAGCCTTTTCTCCTACCGGAATAGCAAGACACCCTTTGCAAGATTTGATTGAATCTATAGGTGGAGACCAACCACACAACAACTTGCAACCATACATCACCTGCTATATGTGGAAACGCACTGCTTAACACTAAAAATAGAGAGTTGAAAACATTATATTCTGTAAAAGAGATATGTTAAAACAACTTAAAAATAACTTAACGAATATATATATATATATATTCACATCTTCAATCAAGGAAGGAGGGGTTGGTTTACTAAAATCAACTGCTCTAAAAAGATTGGAGGTGACTGGTATTTAGTATCAGCCACTGGAGGTGCGGTTCTATGAAACTAAACATAGACTTTATATATCCAGTTGGTAGCATATACATGAGCGTTAATGCAACAAATCCTAGTACCCTTTTTGGTGGTACATGGACGCAGTTAAAAGACAGATTTCTGTTGGGTGCTGGTTCAACATACACCAATGGTGCAACAGGAGGAGAAGCCACACATAAGTTAACCACAGATGAAATGCCAAGCCATAGTCATAATTTAAGTGGATGGTATCATACCTTTGGCACAAGAGCAGGACATCAAAGTGGAGGAGATTTTGTATTTAACGATGAGGCTAGTACAATATCTTCAGCAGGAGGAAACCAAGCTCATAACAATATGCCTCCCTATTTGGTAGTTTATATGTGGAAGAGGACTGCATAGCAGTCCGAATTGAGACGCTGCAAGGTGTCTTGGAAACGCACCGCATAAACAAACCTACCGTGATTCGATACTAAATACTAACAATATGAAATTAAACATTGATTTTATATATCCAATTGGTTCTATATACATGACTGTAAGTTCAACAAATCCCCAAGTCCTATTTGGTGGAACTTGGACACGTGTTGCAAATGGACGTTGTTTGGTTGGTGTGGATACATCACAATCAGAATTTGACAGAGTTGAGAAAACTGGCGGTGAAAAGACGCATCAATTAGTGATGAACGAAATGCCAAGTCATACTCATAATATCAATAGATGTTCTGGTGGTTCTACATCACCGGGCGATGATAAAATCCAAGCAGCATTTGGTGATGCTGGATGGTTGCGAGATGCTACTACAACATCATCTGGTGGTAATCAAGCACACAACAATCTACAACCATATTATTGTGTATATATTTGGAAAAGGACGGCTTAACAGCCATCCATGATATTAGGACAGCCTGACGGCCATCCATGATATTAGGACAGCCTGACGGCCATCCATGATATTAGGACAGCCTAATATAGAACGCAGACTTTAGTAAACAAATTATAT
>CANQHD010000035.1 GCA_947623625.1 uncultured Bacilli bacterium | reverse complement strand
TGGGCGCTATAGGACTCGAACCTATGACCCCCTGCTTGTAAGGCAGGTGCTCTAACCAACTGAGCTAAGCGCCCAAAATAACTCTTGACGAAATTAAATATAACAGTTTATACAAATATTGTCAACCAATTTTATATTTTTTTTTCGTTTTTTGGAGTTCTTTCCTCTTTAGGGGAATCTTTCTTCTTGAAATGGGAGACTCTATCTTGCTCTTTTCTTGTGGATGAGTCCTCTATCCAATGTTGAAGGGATAATGCAAGAGAAGAAAAGCCAAGCTTTGTCTCTTCAATCTTACTTCTTCTCTTTGTTAGAATTCGATAATCAATATTTTTAATACTTAAACAATATTTATTGTTTTCTAAAATATCGATAATTTTGACACGAATGACTTCTCCAAGATGAGCAAAGTCTTCTACATTTTTAACATAATGCGTTGACATTTCTGATATATGAACCAGTCCAGATGAAGACTCATCTAATTGAACAAACAATCCATAATCTAAAATTCCAGTGACCGTACCCGCAACAATTTCTCCTTTTTGATAACGCATCTTCACCACCACATAGTATTATAACATGAGTTTTAAAATCAAACAAGAAAGCTTTACAAATAATGAAGATACTTCTATAATAAAGCTGGTGATATTATGGAAGAGATCGAAGCAAAAATTTTAGCTTTTATTGATAAAATTAGACCATTCTTAGTGAGTGATGGTGGAAATATTGAATTTGTAAAATTTGAAGATGGAATTGTTTACGTCAGACTTTTAGGTGCTTGTCAAGGATGTAGTCTTATTGATGTAACTTTAAAAGATGGAATTGAACAATTAATGATGGAAGAAATTGATGAAGTAAAAGGAGTTCAAAATATTTCATAGAACTTCTTTTTTGGATGAAATCCACTGAGGAAAAGGAATGGAATGCCTTCGTGTAATTTGTAAAGCAATCGTGTTTAAAAATTCAATATAAGCATCTATTTTAGATAAAACTTGCTCAATTTTATTTTCATTTTCTTTTCCATTAATAATGTTTTCATATAAATCAAAATAATAACTTGGAAAAAGCATTCTCCCAAAAAACATCCCAAAACCATAATCACTTAATTGCAAGCTTAAAATCCACTTTTCAAGTTCAGTTTCTAAAATATCTGTTTCAAAAAAACAAGATTTAATAAATTCAGCAATATCTCGTACTTTATAATCCATTACAAAAGATAAGGGATCATAAAATTCTGATAAAGTACTTTTGGCTTTAACTCTTCTTCTTGCAAATGTTAAAGTATCCAGTCTTGTTTTAGGAATTGTTTTTTCAATTGTTTTCACGTACGCAATAGCATTTTCTGACATACCAATAAAATAGTCTAGTCCTTCAACCAACTTAGGAAACTTCTGTTCAATATGACTTCTTTGATATTCGAAATAGTCTATTTTACTTTCCCATAACTGTGCCCATTGATCTCGCCGAATATTTTTTAACTTTTCAACTGGTAAAGTATAGCTCATCGGATAGATAATTTCTTCAATTCGTACCTTTTCTTGTGGTAATAATTCTTCTTTTAAACAATAGTATCTTCCATTGATAGAAGTCAATACTTGATTCATCACATTAACAAGCAATTTAGGAAAAAATATATTCTGTTCAACAAGTATACGATTGAGAAGGTATAAATTTTCTATTTCATCTAAATTTCTTTTATAGGGTTCAAGACTGTATCTTTTATTTTGATAATTGAAAAAATAAGTATTTCCCTTTTTTATGAGTTGCTCTGGATATAAATGATAGTAGTAAGCAATTTCGTTTTTCAAGAAAATCACCTATTTCAAGTTATGCAAATGAATCAATATTTACAACTATTTCTCTTAAGCAAAAAAAAGTGACAAAATTTCTTTCATCACTTATTTTCTTCTTACAGGTCTATCTTCAACATAAGAACTCATTAATCCACTTTTACTCTCAGTAGCTGTAAAGTTTGCTAACTGATTTACAATATTTTGTGTATTTACACGAACTTGGTTCGCTTCATCTGTATTGGCTTTAACTTCTTTTCTATATTTATCTGTTGCTTGTTGAATTTCTTGGATTTGTTGAGTCATAGTTTGATTGCCTGTTTCAAAAGCTCTAATTTGTTGTGCTTGTTGTTCAACTTTTCTTTTTAATGATTCTAAATAAGATCTCTTAGCTTTTTTAATCTCTTCTTCTCGTTCTTTCTTTGCCTTTTCTAACTCTTCCCTACTCTTTACTACTTGTTTTTCCTGCTCAGTACGTTCACTTAAGGCTTCTTTTTGTTGTTTACTCAATGCTTCTTTTTCTTGACTTAGTTTTTGCATTCTCTCTTTTTGTGATGCGATGCTTCTCAATAATTCTTGAGCTTCTGGATCAGAACTAAAGTCAAAATCTGAAGAAACACTATCAGCACTTAATAAAGAATCTTTCTCTTCTACAATGACATCCTCTGAGTCTGGATATTCAGCATAACTAGCTGGTAAAGTATCAATAGGCTCCGCATCTTCAAGGAAAATAGTGTAATCGCTTTCATCTTCTTTAGATGGTGTCTCAACTTGTTCACTAACAGGAGTCGTAAGACCATAATTTTCTTCAACAGCCTTTTTCCTTGGACGAGGAGGCTTTATTCTTTGAGAAGGCGCTTCAGCATTTCGCTGCGATGGTGATGCCTCAGTTTTTCGTGGTGGTGAAGAAAACATTGAAGTAACATCATTTGGTTGAATACTTTGATTTTGTCTCGCACGCTCTAAAACATCATCAAAAGCGGATTGAACAACATTAATAGCAGCCTGCATTTTAATAGGAGAATCCGCTGATTCCTTAGCTAAAGTAGGCTTTTTTTCTAATTGTCCTTCTAAAGATTTTATTTTGTTTTCACTTCTACGTATTAGAATACCTTCATGATAATAATTATCCCACTGTTCTATGTTATCTGCATTTGCTAGTAGAGCCCTTTGTAAACGGTTTCCTACAACAACGGCTCTTGTTAATCTTTGACGAACATCATCACTTAAGGTATCAACTATTTCAACTACGTCACTCAATATTTCATATCTCGCTTTAAAATGATCTTTTTCTTGCTGTGAAAGTTGCTCCATTTGTTGAGTAGCTTGATACTCTTGTTCAAGATTTTGATTTAATACTGCTTGTCCAGATGCGACTTGCATGACATCAATCATATTCTCTAGCACTTCTTGATATGTTTGTACTGTTTCTGGACGCAATTTCAACTTTTTTGCTTCACCATTTAGGACAAAAGGATCTTCAAAATGTAAATATTTGACAATATCATCTTCCATATTTCTCATAGTTTACCTCCTGTTCATTCATCTTTTTTAGCAAGTTTACGTAAGACATCTTTAATTCTATTCCATTCAGTTTCATCGTCAATACCTAAGAATTTTGGTTCTTGTCCACTTCTATCCACATTGGATACATAAACTGTTATATTACCATTTTCATCTTTTTCATTCTTTGTATATACAACATATTCTTTATGATTATCCTTAAATTCAAAGGCAACAATCACTTCTACTTCATCAATTGAGCCATCTTCTTGTACAAGTGATAAAACTCTTTTTTCTTCCATAATAGACCTCCCTTATTATTCACCTATTATCATAATCATATCATGTTTTTTTAAAAGTGCAAAGACTAATTTTCTTTTTTTAGTAAAAATGTGTTCGCGCCATAAGCACAATATTCCTTTTTATAAGTGTTTAAGTAGGCAATGTTGTTGTATGGCTTGACATTTTTATCGCTTTCTTTATAAAAACCTTTAAGCCTTAACTTATCATAAGCATAATCTCCAAAAATATAATCAAAAGGAAGAAAGTAGTCTGTTATCTTCTCATCCACTTGTTCTTTTCGAAAACAATTCTTATCACATTCTACTAAAGTATACATCTGTCCTAAAAATTCATATTTTTTCATTCAATCAAATCCTTTTTGTTAGTATAACATAAATTGATTTAAAAATATATTTCTAGTTTTCTGTTAGAGGAAGAGAAAATATATTAGAATTTTCTTTCATACTTCCTTGATAATAAGTTGGAATTTTTCCTGTAATTAACTGACTAACAATTGGAACAGATAAATTTATCTTTACTTTTTCACTCGAAAGAGGCATGGTTATTTTCTCAGTTAATTCGACTAAAATATAAATCTCTATTAAGGCATTATTAATTCCATAAGGAGTTATTTTGCTTTTTAAATTGGCATCCATTGTTCCTACAAAAGAAAAACGAATTGGTATAACAGGTCCTAAATTAGCAATGAAAAAATGGTTTGTAAGTAATCCCATTGGAATTTCACAAACCACTCCACTTCGATATTGTTTAAAAGAAGCTCCTTTAAAGCTTTGACTAACTTCTATTTCAGAAAGATCACCATTTTCTAGTTTTAACAATGCTTCGGTAACATCTTTCGTAATCTGTTGTAATAGATTGTTGACAACTGTCGTATTAAAATCAATTGCTTGAATCTCATCTTGACTATTTTTACTTGTTTGATAGAGTTGTTGATTTTGAAGTATATTTTTCATTGTATTTCTTACGGTGTTGTTTAAAATACTTTTTGCAAATTGTTCACTTTCACCTGTTGCATACTTCGCAAGTGATGGAGCCATTTTTATATGAACTAAAAAGAAAATAAATAAAGCTAAAAGGAAAGAAAAAAGGAAAGACATTATTAATTTTTCCAAAAAAGTTTTATGATTTTTGGATTTTAAGTGCATTCTCTTGCGCATTTTATCCCTTTTTAACTAAGATAACATCTTCGCCAATTCTTTCAATTTCTTCCCATTTAATTTCTGTATCCATCTCTTTTGCAAAAAACTTTCCAAAGCTCTTCCCCGCTTCGACAACCAAAGATGAAATCTCTCCTGTCATTTCATTAATTTTGACATCTATGATGTTGCCAATATTTCTTCCGTCAATAATACTTACAATATCTTTATTTTGTAAATCTGATAAACGCATAGGCTCACCTATTTTACTTTATGTATTTTTCTTTTATTTTAGAAGCTTTTTAAGACGCAGGATTGCATTCTTTTCAAGACGAGAAACTTGAGCTTGACTAATCATGAGTTCATCGGCAACTTCCATCTGTGTTTTGCCAACAATAAAACGTTCATCTAAAATATATTGTTCTCGATCATCTAGTGTTTTAAGAGCTTCATCAAGCGCAAGTTTTATTTCAAAATCTTTACTGGATGACTTTTGATCTTCGATTTGATCACACAAATAAATCGTATCTCCTCCATCATTGTAAATAGGTTCAAACATACTGATTGGTTCTTTCAACGCATCAAGAGCATGTGTTACTTCATAAGGAGTGACATCGAGTTTTTTTGCAATCTCATCATTAGATATTTCAATCCCTTTTTCTGCATAGCTTTCCTCTTTTAAGCGAATCGCTTTATAAGCCAAATCTTTAATAGAACGACTGACTCTTAAACTATTATTATCTCTTAAATATCTTCTAATTTCTCCTAAAATCATTGGAACCGCATATGTAGAAAATTTGACTTCATGACAAAGATCAAAATTGTCGATTGCTTTAACAAGACCTACACATCCTACTTGAAATAAATCATCTAAGTTTTCTCCACGGGATTTAAACCTTCTTAGTATACTAAGAACCAACTTTAAATTTCCTTCGATTAAATCATTTCTTGCAAAAGGATCTCCATTGTTCATTTTTCGAAATAAAAGATCCATCTCTTCTTTTTTTAATACTTTAATATTCGCTGTATTCACGCCACTAATATCAACTTTATGACGTGCCAAAATAAAATCTCCTTTCTACTTTTTTAATGGTAGAAGGAGATTATTTTTATTCAGTTTATTTTAATTTTAAGATAAAAATTTGGCACTTCGTTATCCTACGCAAACTATTTTGAGAAACAATAACATCTTTTATCGCAATTATGCATCAAATGCAGCTGTTTCAATCAGTTTTTTCATAACTTCATCATTAAAAAATTCTGATTTTCTAAAAGAAATATTGTAAGTCTTCTTTCCAGAAGTTATTTGAAATACTCTAAAGTTTTCATCTTTTGTTTCATAAGTAAATCCATCAAAAGGTTCTTCGAGTAAACTTGCTTCTTGTTTTGGAGATATATTAGAAAGAATTGTCTGAACAAGATAGTTTTCCTTCATTTTTCTTATAGACATCCATAAATGATTTGGGTGATAAGAGTAGTTTTTCAAAAATTTTAAAAGAGAAGAAATGGTATCAATGTTATTTTCTTTTAGGAATTCTAAAATTTCACTCTTTTTTATTTTTTCATTTCCTGTAAATGAAGTTAATAATGAATCAGAAACTGTTAAAGAGAAAAATTCTTTGATATTTTTATCATTATCATAAAGAACATAAGTTGCATATCCTGTTTCTATTCCATTTTTATCTTCCAACGTAAAGTCTTGAAGCATCTTATCCATTTTAATTCCATAAAAATCAACAGTATCTTCTTCTTTTAACGTTTTTTCCTCTAGTGTAAAAGTACTTTCAATTTTTGGTTTTGAAGAAATATCTTGAATCCAATACTGATGAAGAAAATAACCTTTGGTGCCTAAATAAAGAGCAATCACTATCAAAAAAGCACTGGCAATTCCTACAATTCTTTTACTTTTCATTTCTTATACCTCATCCATCAAATTATTTCTTTATATATACCTACTATAAAATAGTGGATTGTTTTTTTTGTCTAGCAACCATTTCTACTACAAGTTGCATTCGTAATAGATGAAAGTCCATTTTCAAAAATTGCTTCCAACTCATCTTCTTCACTATCTGTTAAACTCTTATAAGGATCTTCTTGACTCGATACTGTACCACTATGAACGGTTTGAATCACGCCATCTTTTACAAAGATAACAGTTGGCAAATAAATTCGTTTGATACTTGAATCATTCAACCCTTCATAAGGATCTAGGTATTCATCTAAAAGTTTTAACATCTCTTGATAAGATTTCGTCCCCTTTTTTGTTGTGACTATCTCTTTATTTTCATCCAGCTTCTTTTCATCCCGTATTTCCTTTGCATTCAAATAATAAAGGGACTCATCCGCCTCTTCCAATACATCCAATAAAACAGGAAGCATAATTCTACACCATGGGCATTCTGGAAACCCAAGATAAATGACACCGGTTCCCTCTTTTAAAAGCGTTACAATTTCTTCTTCTGTTTGATAGATAACATTGGTATTGTCATCAAAATCAAGTGTATGATAAGTTTTTCCACTCTCTGATTTTTTCCCATTTAAACTTTCATATTCTTTTTTAAATTTTGCCTCATCTTTTGTCAAATTAAAACTACATGCAGTAAGAGTCATAACACAAAAGAGACACAATAATACTTTTAATCCTTTTTTCATGACTATACTCCTTTTTCTTTTCCTAATTATAGCATAGATTTTTATTTTGAAGAAGTCGCAAAAAATTTTTTAAATTCTCGAGGTTCCTTGCTTTTAAAATGATATTTTTGATGAGTAATTGGGTGTTCTATTTCAATATTTGAAGCATGAAGATAAAGTCTTTTTCCTTTTTTATTACCATACTTTAAATCACCTACAATAGGAAGATTTTGATAAGCGAGGCTTGCTCTAATTTGATTTTTTCTCCCTGTTTCAATTTGCACTTTTAAAAGCGCATAAGAATCTTTCTTTAAAAGTTTTTTGTATTTTGTTATACACTTTTTTCCATTTTTAGAAACATACATCTTTAAATCTTTTCCTTCATCAAGGCATAAGGAAATAACATCTTTTTCTTTAGGATTCCCTGAAACAATCGCAAAGTATTCTCTATTTTTTACAAATTCAGTCCAATTTTGTTGTAAGAGATGCTTTAATTTTTCATCTTTTACAAAAATTAAGATTCCTGACGTTTCTCGATCAAGTCGATGCAAAATAAATAATTTTTCTTTTCTACCACGCATATTAACAAATGTACGCATTTTATGATAAGCCGTTTGTTCTTTTTCTTTTTCAGTCGCTATTGATAAAAGTCCTGCTGGTTTTTCAACAACTAAAAAACTATCATCTTCAAAAAGAATTGGGAGTGGACTTTTTTGATGTGTTTTATTAATCTTTTTGATTTCTATATAACTTCCTTTTGAAATAAAAAAATCATATTTCGTTACTTGTTTACCATTCACATAAACACAACCTGTTTTTAAATAACTTTTTATTTTCTTTTTTGAACTATCTTTAAAAGTGTCATAAAGTACTTCTAAAAGAGGTCCTTCTATTTGTGTTTTCATCTTCTGCCTCCTACTTATTAAGTTTAGAAAACTTCTTATTTTTTGTCAAAGTAAAAGAAAAAATAAATTTTAAGTATAAAAATAAATTATCTTGTTTAATATAAAAATAGAAGTATTGAAAAGAATTTATATTACATTTATTTTTCAAAATCAATGAATAACAGGCTTATTTTCAAAAAAAGCACTTGAAAATCATCTAAAATTCTGCTATTTTAATTATTGCAAAGAAAAAAAGTATCTTTTTAACATTTTTCTCTTGCATATCATATAATTTTATTGTAGAATTGTAAATGTCAACAAAGAAATGGGCCTGTAGCTCAGTTGGTTAGAGCACACGCTTGATAAGCGTGGGGTCACAGGTTCAAGTCCTGTCAGGCCCACCATATTATTTGCCTCAATAGCTCAGTCGGTTAGAGCACTTGACTGTTAATCAAGGGGTCCTAGGTTCAAGTCCTAGTTGAGGCGCCATTTTTTTGGCCAGTTGGTGAAGTGGCTTAACACACTGCCCTTTCACGGCAGCATTCACGGATTCGAATTCCGTACTGGTCACCAGTAGAAGTATAAATTCCTCACTTGAAGGAATTTTTTGTTCATTTCTTTATCGAATGCTTGACAAGGGCTTAAGTTTCTTGTAACATTATAACTACGGATGCCAAATTGGAGACATACTCAAGAGGCTGAAGAGGCGCCCCTGCTAAGGGTGTAGAGCGGGCAACTGCTGCGAGGGTTCAAATCCCTCTGTCTCCGCCACTTAAAAACAACAAACTCAAGGAAAAAATCCTCGAGTTTTTATTTTGCTTCTTTCCTAGAAAAAAGGGACTTCTTTTCTAAGAAAAATTCAAGTGTTTTGGTAAAAAATTGATAAAGTTCATGAGAACAGAACATTAAAATAAAGCAAATCACTATCATTAAATTATCAAAATGAGTGATAGAAAAAATCTCTGTTAAGTTGAAAATACCATAAACGAAACCATAAAACATAAATAAAAATAAGACAAGTCGTAGACGATTAAATGGCTGACAAATAGTATAAAGTAAAATAAACGAAGTATAAGCAGTCAGTGTTAATGATAACGTCGAAGTTTTCTCATACTGAAGATTAAATAATGAACTTGCTAAAGTAATTAATAAAATATTAATGACAATAACAAGTGCCGGTGGAATTGCTTTTTTCAAAACATTCACCATAAAGCGACCTGTTACTAAATCATGATTGGGTTCAAGGGCAAGAACAAAAGATGGTATTCCAATCGTAACAATAGATGCAAGTGTTAACTGAATTGGAATAAATGGGTATGGTGATTCAATAAAAAGAAATAAAACTGCTAAAATTGTAGCATAAACTGTTTTCACTAAAAATAGTGATGCACTTCTCTCAATATTATTAATCGTTCGTCTTCCTTCTCTTACAACATGTGGCATGGATGCAAAATTAGAATCTAATAAAACAAGTTGAGAAACACTCCTTGCAGCATCACTTCCAGATGCCATTGCAACAGAGCAATCTGCTTCTTTTAAAGCTAAGCAGTCATTTACTCCATCACCTGTCATTGCAACTGTATGCCCCGCATTCTTAAGAGCTTTGATTAAAGTATGCTTTTGCTCTGGCTTTACCCGTCCAAAAATATCATATTGAACAGCTGCTTGCTCAATTTCTTCTTCGTTTTTTAATGTAGATAAATCAATCGCTTTTAGATCTTCTCCTAATCCAGAACGCTTTGCAATATTTAAAACAGTATCTTTATTATCACCTGAAATAATTTTAACAGCAACACCTTGTTCTTTAAAGAATGCAAGTGTATCTTTTGCTTCTTTCCGTATCTTATCTTTTAATAAGATAAAACATAATGCATCTTTTGCGTTCACTTTTTCCTTTGCAAGAACTTTTTTTGTATCCACTTCTGTAAGAACAACCACACGATATTCCTTTGTATATTTTTCAAGTTCCTTCTCATATTTTTTTCCATGATTTTCTAAAATAAATTCAGGAGCTCCTAGTAAATATGTCGTCCCATTTTTTAAGGTAATTCCTGAATACTTCTTCTCACTAGAAAATGGAATGACTGTATCAACATCCTCTACTTCATTATGATAAAAAGCATTTCGAATCGCAATAGAGGTTGGATTGTTATCTTCACTAGCAGCCATCATTTTTCCAAGCAAGTGAGTGATTTGGTCTTTGTCTTCAGATTTTAGTGGAATAACATCTTCTACTTCCATAATTCCTTCTGTAATTGTTCCTGTTTTATCTAAACAAATTGTATCCACTCGAGCAAGGGTTTCAATACAATACAAATCTTGCACCAAAACTTTATGTTTCGATAGACGAATTACTGACACTGCAAGCACAGTCGATGTAAGAAGAACCAGTCCTTCTGGAATCATTCCAATAAGAGCTGCAACGGTATTTACAACAGCACTTTGAATTGTATTATTTTCTAAATAAAGTTGCCTTGAAAAAAATAATATTCCAATAGGAACAATGGCAAAAGAAATCGTCTGTACAATTTTATTTAAAGAACGCATAATCTCTGATGAAATTGGCTTAATGTATTTAGTATCGCTTGCAATTTTAGCAGTATAATTATCATATCCAACATGAACAACAGTTGCATAACAATCTCCACTGACAATAAAACTTCCCGATAATAATGAATCTCCACTTTTTTTAAATAAAGGTTCACTTTCTCCTGTAATAAAAGATTCATCAACCTCCACAACACCTTCTACGATTTTAGCATCTGTAACGATTTGATTTCCTAATCTTAAATGCAGTAAATCATCGAGTACAATATCATTGATACCGATTTCTTCTTCAAGACCATCTCTTATGACATGAACTTTTGTACTGGAGATAACAGATAATTTATCAATCGTCTTTTTTGAGCGAAGTTCTTGGAAAGTACTAATCAAAGTATTAACAATAATAATACCGATAAATGTTACATTTTTATACGATCCAACTGCAATAACGGCAATGGCTAAAATAATATTAATCACGTTGAATAAGGTAATCGCATTTTCTCTTACGATTTGTTTGACGGATTTTGTTTTTAAAGCTGTATCAAAATTAACTTCTCCTCTTTGGATACGCTCATCTACTTCACTTTTGGTAAGACCGATTTGCTTTTTTTTCATTTTCTTCTCACCTTCTTTTATGGTTACTATATCATAATTTATTTACTTTTGTCTAATATTCAAGTATACTGAAGTTGAAAAGAGGTTATGTGATAAATGAAAAAATTTTTAGCAGTCATCTGCTCGATTGTTTTTGTCATCTCAATCTGTACGAATATTCTTTTAATTACAACTGGCAAAATTTTTACGAAGCAAAATATTGATAAAGTTGTTGATAGTATTGACTTTGCTCAAATTGCAGAAGAGATGATTGAAAGCCAAGATTTTTATCAAAATTTTGAACAGATGGGTCTTACTCAAGAACAAACAGAACAAATTTTAAATGCTCCTATTATCAAGGAGACAACTTCAACGGTTATTAACAATGCACTTGACTATTATATTCATGGAAATGAAAATGCTGAAATTATAACAGAAGAACAGATGGATAATATTTTAAAAGAAGTGATTATTTTAAGTGAAGATATTCCAGGTGTTACAGTCACTCCTCAAATGGAGCAAAAAATTTATGATTATGCTCATCCAATTATTAAAAAAGTACAAGAAAAGATGCCAACTGTTAAAGAAATACAGAATCAAGATTCTAAAACTTCAGACATTATTCATATCACAAAAATTATTTTTGGCAAGGAACTGAAAATTGGATTAATAATAGTAAGTCTTCTCTGTCTTTTAGTCATTTATCTTTTGAGAAGAAAAGAACATACTTATCTATTTTGGTATGGAACAAATGCTGCTTCTATAAGTGCTATTTTATTTGTTATTTTCTTTCTTGCAAAGCTATTATTTAGTACCAAAATTTTAGGAAGTACGGCAAGTATTATTGTTACTATGATAACCACTTTTGTCAACAGTGGGCTCCTTTATGCCTCAGTCATTCTTGGAATAAGTATTATTTTATTTATTTGCAATCATTTTTTCAGACTTCATTTTGAAAAAAAACATATTTCAAAGGAAAAAGCGAGTGTTTAAGCTTTTTTCTTTTGATTAAATTTTTATTTATGTGCAAAAAATAATTGGAAAGAGATCAAAATTTTTATTGAATATTTATATAAATAGTGTTACAATACAAAAGAACTGATGAGATTAGTTTGGGCTGTTAGCTCAGTTGGTAGAGCAACTGACTCTTAATCAGTGGGTCTAGGGTTCGAATCCCTAACAGCCCACCACTTAGAAGATGAAATCCTTATTTTAA
>CANQHD010000034.1 GCA_947623625.1 uncultured Bacilli bacterium | reverse complement strand
AACTTGTGAGTGTTCATGGTCGTGTTGCAGTTATTACTTTTCATTCTCTAGAAGATAGAATCGTCAAAAAGAAATTTAAAGAATTGACAAAAATAGATGAAAAAGTCAAAGGTCTTCCAAGTATTCCTAGTGAATATCAGCCATCCTTTCGACTTGTAACTGAAAAGGGTGTGAAGGCAAGTAAAAGCGAACAAGAAAAAAATAGAAGGAGTAGAAGTGCCATTTTAAGAGTGATTGAAAAAATAAAATAGGAGGGTAAAAATGAGAAAAGTAAAGAAACGAATAAAAATTGGTAAATTTGAAAAATTACTTTATACTTTTGCAATCCTTTTAACTGTCTCTTTGCCTATTTCAATCGTTTTTTCAAAAGCTACACTTTCTAAAATTAATTTCGAAGTTGAAAAAGTGAAGAAAGAAATCCAAAAGCAAAATAAAACAAATCAGAGCCTTTCGATGAAAATTAATGAGTTAGCAAGTCTTGATAAAATAGAAGAAGTTGCTAAAAATGAAGGCTTAAGTTATAATAATGATAATATTAAGACAGTCGAAGAAGAAGATAAAGAGTAGGACGTGATAAGAGTGAGAAAAAAAAGGCGAAACAATATAAAGATTCATTTTCTTTTTGTTGTTTTTGCTCTTTTTTTGTTTGTTGTAATGGCTTCAAGACTCTTGCAACTTTCATTGTCTAAAAAAATAGATGGTGTCAATCTTCAAAAACTTGCAGCCAATAGAACGATGCGAACAGAAACCATTAAAGCTTCTAGGGGAACAATTTATTCAAGTGATAAAGAACCACTTGCTGAAAATGTCTCATCTTATAAGTTAATTGCTTACCTAGATTCTTCAAGAACAACCGATAAAAAAAATCCTCAACATGTTGTGGACAAAGAAAAAACTGCTAAAGAACTGGCAACGGTTCTTCCAATCAGTGAGACAGAAATTTTACGTTTTTTAAATCGTGAAAATGTTTATCAAACAGAATTTGGAACAGCTGGAAAAGGATTAACTGAACTGACGAAAGACAAAATAGAAGCTCTTAATTTACCAGGAATAGATTTTATCGAAAGTTTTAAAAGATATTATCCTAAGGGAGAATTTTTATCATTTACATTAGGGTATGCCAAAGAAGAAGTAGAAATTGAAGATAATAAAGAAGTTGTCACAGTCAAAGGAGAGTTAGGACTTGAATCTTATTATGACAAGACACTTGCTGGTGAAGATGGATCTCTTACTTATCAAAAAGATTTAAGAGGCTATAAAATTGCAGGAACAAAAGAAGAAAAAGTAGATGCTGTTGATGGAAAAAATATTTATTTAACTATCAATAGTAGTGTTCAACTTTTTGTTGAGCAAGCGATGAAAGCTGCTAAGGAAAAGTATGGATATGAGTGGTTTACAATGATGATTGCAGATGCAAAAACTGGAGCGATTTTAGCCTCTGGAAGTTATCCATCTTTTGATCCAAATTTAAGAAATATGACAAGTTATTTGGATCCAAATACTGCAGTTGCTTATGAACCTGGTAGTACGATGAAAATATATACTTATATGGCAGCTATGGAAAATGGTGTCTATAATGGGGATGAAGAGTATCTTTCTGGAAAGTATGTGACTCAAGATGGAACAGAAATTGGTGATTGGAATAAGCGTGGTTGGGGAACGATTACTTTTGATAAAGGATTTCAAATGTCCAGTAACGTAGCAATTTGTAATTTAATTACAAGACATATGAATAAAGATATGCTCCGACAGTTTTTTAAAAAAATGGGATTTGGGCAAAAAACTGGAATTACGCTTCCAAATGAGAGTAAAGGAAAGTTGAATTTCCAGTATGAGACAGAAGTTTTAAATGCTGGATTTGGTCAAGGTGTTTTAACTACCCCAATTCAAAACATTCAAGCTCTTACCTCAATTGCAAACGATGGAATGCTCATTAAACCTTATATTATTGAAAAAATTGTGGATCCAGATACAGGAGAAGTTGTTTTTGAGGGAAAACGTACAGAAATTGAGAAAGTTGCTTCTCATGAGACAATTGAGAAAATAAAAGACTTAATGTGGAAAACGGTTAATGAAGATGGAAATACAGGTGTTTATTATCGCTTAAATGGATACAATTTAATTGGAAAAACTGGAACTGCACAAATTGCTGCAGAAGACGGTAGTGGTTACTTAAAAAATGATGAGGATATTATTTCTTCATTTGCAGGTATTTATCCGAAAGATGATCCGAAAGTCATTATTTATGCCTCAGTTAAAAGACCAACAGGAGGTTATCAAAATGCTATTTGGGATGCTGTTAAAGAAGTTGTTGTGAATTTAAGTAAATATTATGGATATAAAACAGAAGAAGAAGTCGAAAAATTAAATGCTTATCAGATGGACTCTTTCGTCAATCATTCTTTAGATGATGCTAAAAGCACTCTAGAGGGTAAGGAACTTCAAACAAAAGTGCTTGGAAATGGAAATAAAGTTCTTTTACAGTATCCAAATGCAGGAGCAAATGTTTATAAAGGAGATCAAATTTTCTTGGTAACAAATGATTCTAAAATCACACTTCCAAATGTTGTTGGCTACTCGAGTAAGTTGGCAACAAGTCTTTTAGAAATATTAGGAATTAAAGTAAAAACGGATGGAACGGGATATGTCACTTCGCAGTCTCTTCCGGAGGGAAGTGAAATCACGAAGGGAATGGAAGTTACATTAACACTTGCCCCGAAATTTACAGGATAAGAAAAAAATCAATAAAGTATGAATGTTTCAATCATAATATTGAACTGAAAAAGATGAAAAGAGATGGACATCATCTTTTTCTTTTGTGGTTCTAAATTTTTGTTTTTAGCATAAATAGTAATAGGTGGTATGCATGTCAAAAGAATCATTTAAGGCATTTGTAAGAGAAAATCCGCATCTTATTAATATGGTGCATCAAAAAGAGTATTCTTGGCAAGAACTCTATGAAGCTTATGATTTATATGGAAGTAATGCTCCTATTTTTCAAAAACAAGTGGATAATAATATTCCTTCTAATAGAGTAAATTGGCATGAATTTGCATCTCTTATGCGAAACATTGATCTTGAAACAATTCAAAAAAGTGTAACTGGACTTCAAAAAGCTATCAGTTTAATACAAGATATTAGTTCAAATAAATCCGATCCCCCGAAAACTTATGAAGAAAGACCCATTTATAAATATTACGAGGATTAATGCAGATTGATCTTCAACAAAAAATTTTAAAAAATCCACTGCTCCTTTCTTATTTACGAGAAAATTCATATTGGTATAAATACTTAAATCGGGGTGAAGAAAATTTCCAAGCATTTGAAAGAATGATGAAGGAAAGATATAAAGTGAGGATGCAAGATAAGATGGAAAATATTTCTCAAGGTTTACAAATGATTCGAACTTTAATGGATGTATTAAGGTAGTTTTTTGCGTCTTAAAATAAGAAAAGTCTAAAATACAAATCTAAAATTCAATAGATTTTTTTCTTTTTCTATGCTAAGATACAGTTAAATAAAAAATCAAATTTGGTTTTGAAAGTTATCAAAAAAAGAGGTGTCATGGTGGAATTTTTAGACGAAGTGGATAAATTAATCAAGCTACTTGAGAATACAAATCTTTTGAAAGAATATAAAAGTGCGAAAGAAAAAGTATTAGAAGATAAAAATTTGCTTCAATTACTTTTAAAGTATCATCAAGGGGATCAAACAGTAAAAAAAAACATTTTGGAAAATGAGCTTTATCAAGATTATCAAAAGAAAAGCAGTGATTTATCCTTCTTAATTTGGAGAATAAATTTAAAATTTCAAAATTTGAAAGGAAACTTTGCATGCGGGTTATCCAAGGAAAGTATAAAGGAATCTATTTAGAAGGATTTGATTTATTAGGAACACGTCCTACAATGGATCGTGTCAAAGAAAGCTTGTTTGCAATATTGCAACCCTATTTAGAAGAAAGCTACTGCCTTGATTTATTTTCAGGAAGTGGAAACCTTGGAATTGAAGCTTTATCTATGGGAGCAAAACAGGTTGTCTTTGTTGATAAAAACAATCAAGCTACAAAAATCATTCAAAAAAATTTAAAAAAGATTCAAAATAGCCAAATGGTTTTATGTCTTGATTATGAAAGGGCACTTCAGCTTTTAAAAGAAGAACGATTTGATATTATTTTTCTAGATCCTCCATATCAGACAACGTATATTAAAAATTCTTTAGAAAAAATAAAAGAGTATAATCTTTTAAAAAATGAGGGAGTTGTTGTATGTGAAAGTGATTCACTTTTAAAAATTGTCTTTGATACAAATTATTATGAAATTATTAAAGAAAAAAAGTATGGAGATAAGTATATTCGAATGTTAAAGAAAAAATAGAGGTGGAATATGAATAATAAGGGATTTGCAATTTCAACCATTTTATATGGAATGATTATTATGGCAACACTCATTTTATTTTTGTTTGTTGGTGGTCTTTCTTTTCGAAAAAAAACAACAGATGATTTAACCTCTCAAATTGAGCAAGAATTGAATGCTTGTGTTCAAGATAAAACTTGCTAGTGAGATTTTTTTTCTTTCTTTTATCATTAGAAAACATCTTCAAAAAAACTAGCAAATTTAGTTGACTTTTGCTAAAGCTTTGCATATACTATTGTTAGCACTCGAGAAAAAGAGCTGCTAATATGTGGAGGAAGTGATTATCTTGATAACGAAAAGACAGTCACAGATACTAAAACTCATTGTTGAACACTATATTAAACTTGCAAAACCTGTCAGTTCGAATCAGATTTGTAAGAAAATTAAATGTTCTAGTGCAACCGTTCGAAATGAAATGGTTTGTTTAGAAGAAGAAGGGTTACTTGAGAAAACACATACATCAAGTGGACGTATTCCAAGCCAAGAAGGATATCGTTATTATGTAGATCATCTATTAGAACCAAAAAAAATGAATGGCGAAGATATGTTGAAGCTACAAATTATTTTTCGCAATCAGCAACTGGATTTATCCGATTGCATTCAGAAAAGCTTGCAAGTCATTAGTGATATGACTTCTTATACGATGGTGGTCCTTGGAAAAACATCTCATGAAAATCTTTTAAAACAAATTGATGTTGTTCCTTTAAATGATAAAGATTTAATGGTTCTTGTTGTCACAGATAAAGGAAAAGTAGAACATAAAACAATTTGTCTTGAAAATGTGAATTTAGAAGATGTAAAGAAAACAATTAGCCTTGTGAACAATTTAATTGTTGGAACGCCCATTGATGAAGTTAGTAGTAAACTAGAATTTGAAATCAAACCTATCATTGGAAAGTATGTTATGGAACATGAAAAGATTTATAATGCCCTATATCATGTCTTTTCAGATTTTACATCTCCTGATATCAATGTCGTTGGGAAAAGTAAGTTTTTAGAACAACCAGAGTTTGACAATGTTGAAAAGATTAAAAATCTATTTAGTAAATTAGAAAATCAGGATATTTTAACTGAAATTAAGGAAGATGATGCCAATAACATTCGGATCTATATTGGAAGTGAAAATAATATTTCTGAAGAAGTGACCGTTATTAAAACACATTTTAAAACCAAACAAGATGAAGGAACGATTGCAATTATAGGACCGAAGAGAATGGAATATGATAGAGTCCTTAGTCTTTTAGAATACTTGAAAGATAATATAGAGAGGTAATATGGAAGAGAAAACAACAAACACTGAAGAAGTAAAAGAAAACCAAGAAAAAACTTGTTCTTGTAATGATAAACAACCAAAAGAGAATGCTTGTTGTTGCCATGAAAAACATGGAAAGCATGAGAAGCATACAACTCAAAAAAAATTAGAAGAACAAATAAAAAAATTAGAAGAAGAAAAAAAGAATTATCTTGAAAAATTAAAATACTCTCAAGCAGAACTTATCAATTATCGCAAAAGAAAAGAAGAACAGGTGAGCACTGCTTTAAAGTATGCTAATCAAGATTTAATCTTGGAAATCTTACCAGTACTTGATAATTTTGAACGAGCTATATCTTTAGATGATAATAACTTGACAGATGAATTATCAAAATTCTTAGCAGGATTTAAATTAATGTATGCTACTTTAAATGATGTTTTAAAACAGTTTGGAGTTGAAGAAATTGATGCTTATCAAAAACCATTTGATCCAAATTTAATGGAAGCTTTAATGGTAGATCATGATAAAGATTTTGAAGATGGAACTGTTTTAGAAGTCTTATTAAAAGGATACAAATTAAAAGATAGAGTGATTCGTCCATGCTCTGTCAAAGTGAATCAATTAGAAGGAGAGGATAAAAATGAGTAAAATAATCGGAATTGACCTTGGTACAACAAATAGTTGCTGTGCTATATTAGAAGCAGGAGATGCAAAAGTAATTGCAAATCCAGAAGGAGGTAGAACAACTCCATCTGTCGTTGCTTTTAAAGGAGATGAAAAAATTGTTGGAGATGCTGCAAAACGTCAAGCAATTACCAATAAAAATACAATCTCATCTATTAAACGTTTAATGGGAACAAACGAAAAGAAAGAAATTAATGGAAAGAAATACACACCAGAAGAAATTTCAGCCATGATTTTAAGCTACATCAAAGATTATGCAGAAAGTTATTTAGGAGAAAAAGTGGATCGTGCTGTTATTACAGTTCCAGCATACTTTAATGATGCGCAACGTCAGGCAACTAAAAATGCTGGTAAAATTGCAGGTCTTACCGTTGAGAGAATTATCAATGAGCCAACAGCAGCAGCACTTGCTTATGGACTAGATAAACAAGATAAGAGCCAAACCATTTTAGTTTATGATCTTGGTGGTGGAACATTTGATGTTTCTATTCTAGAACTTGGTGATGGAGTTGTTGAAGTTAAATCAACAAATGGAAATAACCACTTAGGTGGAGATGACTTCGATAACTTACTGATGGATTATTTAATGGATGAATCTAAAAGGGAAAATGGTGTCGATTTATCTAAAGATAAAATGGCTATGCAACGTTTGAAAGAAATTGCTGAGAAAGCGAAAAAAGATTTATCAGGAATGACATCTACACAAGTATCTGCTCCATTTATTTCTCAAGGAGAAGATGGACCACTTCATTTAGATATGACATTAACACGTGCTAAATTCGAAGACTTAATTCGTGACTTAGTAGAATCAACACTTGATAATGTTCGTCAAGCAATGAAAGATGCTGGTATGAAGAAAAGCGATATTGATAAGGTCATCTTTGTTGGTGGATCAACTCGTATTCCACTTGTCTACGATATTGTTAAGAAAGAACTTGGAAAAGAACCATCTCGTGAAGTCAACCCTGATGAAGTTGTTGCTATGGGAGCCGCTATTCAAGGTGGTGTGTTAACAGGAGATGTAAACGATATTGTCTTACTAGATGTTACACCACTTTCACTAGGACTTGAAACATTAGGTGGAGTTATGACAACATTAATTCCAAGAAATACAACAATTCCAACTTCAAAAAGCGAAGTCTTTTCAACAGCAGCAGATAATCAACCAGCAGTAGATGTTCATGTTTTACAAGGTGAAAGAAGTATGGCAGCTGATAATAAGACTCTTGGAAGATTCCAACTTAACAATATTCCACCTGCACCACGTGGTGTTCCACAAATTGAAGTTAAATTCGATATTGATGCCAATGGAATTGTAAATGTTACTGCAAAAGATCTTGGAACAGGAAAAGAACAATCTATTACAATTACAGCTTCAACAACACTCTCAGATGAAGAAGTAGAACGTATGATGAAAGAAGCAGAAGAAAATAAAGAACAAGATAAAAAACGTAAAGAAGAAGCGGATACAAGAAATGATGCTGAACAAATGATTTTCCAAACTGAGAAAGCCATCAAAGACTTAGGAGATAAAGCAGATAAAAAAGAAGTTGAAGAAGCAGAAGATCTTATCAAAGAATTAAAAGAAGCTCTTGAAAAAGATGACATCGAAGAGATTAAGAAGAAAAAAGACGCTTTAACTGAAAAAGCAATGTCTCTTGCAGCTAAAGTCTATGAAAATATTCAAAAAGAAAATGAAAATAAAGAACATCAAGAAGAAAATGATAAAACAGATGACAATAGTGATGTAAAAGATGCAGAATATGAAGAGAAGTAAAATACTTTCTCTTCTTTTCTAGAAAAAAAGAATAATATAAGGAGAACTATGGAAAAATTAAAAACAAGAGATGCAGTAAAAAAAGAAGATACATGGGATTTAAGTGAGCTTTATCAAAGTGATGAAGACTACTATAAAGACTTACAACTGATTCAAAAAGATATCGAAAAAATAAAAACGATGAAAGAAGACTTTTTGAAAAGTGTTGATTCATTTCTTGCTTGCTTAGATTTAGAAATGAAAATAAATAGAGCGCTTGAGAAAGCCTATGTTTATGCAGGATTAAAACTTGATGAAGATCAAGGAAATGCTCGTAGCCAAGAAAGAAAGGGAAAAGTCGAAGTCTTGGAAAATGAAGCTTCTCAAGAGACATCTTTTATAGCTCCTGCTATATTAGAAGCAGATGAAAATCTTATTAAGGAATATTTACGTGATGATCGACTAAAAGACTATCGAATGACTCTTCTTGATTTATTAAGATACAAAGAACATACGCTTTCTTATCAAGAAGAAAAGCTCTTAGCAATCTATGGAAATGTTTTTTCAAGTAGCGATAAAACATCTTCTTACTTGAGAAATGTGGACTTAGAGTTTGGTTTAATTCAAAATGAAAAAGGTGAAGAAGTCGAACTTACCACCAGTAATTTCTCTAAGTTTATTTCATCCTTTGATAGAAATGTTCGTAAAAATGCCTTTGAAAGCCTTTACAAAGGTTACCAATCCGTTAAAAATACACTCTCATCTACTTATGAGACTGTGGTAGAAAAAGATGTTGTTACTGCAAAAGTTCGTGGATATAAAGATTCTCTTTCTATGTATTTATTTGGTGATAAAATAGATGTTACTCTTTATGAAAATCTTATTCATCAGGTAAAGGATCATTTTCAAACTTTATTTAACTATTTCTCTTTAAAAAAAGAAGTGCTCCATCTAGATGAACTTCACTTATATGATACTTATGTTCCACTCGTTAAAGAAACAGAGAAAACATATTCATTCGAGGAAGCAAAAGAAATGGTCCTTGATTCTTTATCCATCTTAGGAGAAGAATATCAGGCGTTATTAAAAAAAGCGTTCGCTGAAAGATGGATTGATAAGTATCCAAATAAAGGAAAAAGAGGTGGAGCATATTCCTGGGGGTGTTATGATGGAAAACCTCATGTATTGTTAAATTTTGAAGGTACGATGAGTGATATTTCCACAATTGCTCATGAACTTGGACACTCTCTTCATAGTTATTATTCGAATCATTTTAATTGTTATCAAGAACACAATTATGTTATCTTTTTAGCAGAAATTGCATCGACTGTAAATGAAATGCTTTTTTATCATTATTTTTTAGAACATTCTAAGGATAAAAATGAAAAACTCTTTGTGTTAAATGAGATGTTAGATATGTTTAAAGCAACGATTTATCGTCAGACGATGTTTGCTGAATTTGAATTAAAAGCCCATAAAATGCGTGAGGATGGGGAAATTTTAACAGAACAAGTTTTAAGCGATATGTACTATGAATTAAACAAAGAATATTTTGGAAAAGATGTAGTAGTGGACAAAGAAATTCGCTACGAATGGCTTAGAATTCCACACTTTTATACACCATTTTATGTTTATCAGTATGCAACAGGTCTTTCAGTCTCTTGCTACATCGCTAAAAATATTTTAAAAGGAGAAGAAGGCTTTAGAGAAAAGTATCTATCATTTTTAAAAACAGGAGGACGAGATTATCCACTCGAACTTTTAAAATTAATTGATGTTGATATGGAAAATGGAAAAATGATTGAAAATGCAATTTCTTATATGGAAGATTTATTAAAAGAGTTTAAGAAGACATATGATGAAAAGTAGGTGGTAAAATGGCAAAAAGAGATTTTTATGAAGTTTTAGGTGTTTCTAAAAGTGCAAGTCAAGATGAGATAAAAAGTGCTTATCGCCGTCTTGCAAAAAAGTATCATCCAGATCTTTGTAAAGAAGAAAATGCCGAAGAAAAATTTAAAGAAGTTCAAGAAGCTTATAGTGTATTAGGAGATGAGTCAAAGCGCCGTCAATACGATCAGTTTGGATCAGCTGCCTTTAGTGGTGGTGCCGGATTTGGTGGAGGAAGTAGCTATAGTGGCGGTTTCTCTGGTTTCGGTGGCTTTGATGACATTTTTGATAATATCTTTAGTGGTTTTTCAGGTGGTGGATTTACTTCTGGATTTGGCAGTGAGAGTCGAAGTAGAAAAACACGAGGAAGTGATTTACTAAAACGTGTTCGTCTTACTTTTATGGAAGCCGTTTTTGGATGTGATAAGGATTTTGATTTAGATGTGATGGAAAAATGTGACTCTTGCCATGGAGAAGGAGGATTTGATAGCACAACTTGTAAAACTTGTCATGGTAGTGGTACTGTTACACAAGAACAAAGAACAATTTTAGGCTCTTTTGTTACGAAAACAACTTGTCCTGATTGTCATGGAGAAGGAAAAACATTTAAGAAAACGTGTTCTGTTTGTAAAGGAAGAGGGCAAGTTAAAGTTCACAAAACGATTACTGTTCATATCCCAAGTGGTGTAGATGATGGAAATCGCTTACGTGTGCCAGGAAAAGGAGAAGCAAGTCCAAATGGTGGAGAGCCAGGAGATTTGTATTTAGAATTCGCAGTTGAAAATCATAGCTATTTTAAACGAGATGAAGATGATATTTATATTGAAGTTCCAATCTCTATTGTTGATGCCACATTGGGTGCAAAAATTGAAATTCCAACTCTTTCTGGAAATATTAAGTTGACAATTAGTGCTGGAACTCAAAATGGAGAACAACAACGTATTCGGGGTAAAGGAATTTATAATGAATCCACTGGAAGAACTGGAAACTTATATGTTATTGTAAAAGTCATTATTCCAACAAAACTTTCTCGTTCAGAAAAGAAGCTATTTGAATCTCTTGCAAAAGAAGATTTAGAAAGTAATGAAATAAAAAAATTTACAAAATTTGTAAAAGAAAACGACCGTTAAGGTCTTTTTTTAGTATAAAAGAGTATGAAGTATTTTTTGAGTGTTTTTAAAGTTCATTTTAGCAATTTCTTTTAATTTTTCTTCTCCGAATTTTTCAACCACTTCTTCTCCAATTTTATCCACTTCACATCCTGCTCCCTTAGGAAGTGGAATGTGAAGACTATCACTTAATTTATCCATTTCTTTTAAGAAAAGATAGCGACTAATAATGGAAGCGGATGCAACTGCTAAGTTTTTATCCTCTGCTTTTGTCATAAAAGTAATTCCTTTTTGAATAAATGGAGCATCTGTTAAATACTCATAGTATCTTTTTTCACGAGCAAATTCATCGACAATCATATAATCGTACTGACTATATTCTTTTTGTAACTCGTATAAAACACGATTGTGAAGAAGGGATTTTATCTTGTTCATATTAACATCATGTGTATATTTCTCATTATACTCAGCATTTGATAAAATCACGCTTTTATATGGAATCCTTTTAGCAATTTCAGGAGCTATTTTCAAAATTTTTTCATCGCTTATTTTTTTGGAATCCTTGATACCAAGTTCTTCTAAAAATGGAATGTCTTCATTTTTTACATAGCAACTTGTAACAACAATAGGACCAAAGTAGTCACCTGTTCCAACCTCATCACTTCCAATTGAAGTACAGTAGTAAAATTTTTTCTCTTCTTCTTTCATCTTTTTATGATCGACTTTACTTTGTCCATCCATTTCTCTCCACATAGCAGCATCTACGTCAGCACTTTTCCCTTGAAACATTACTTTTCCAGACTCATATAAAGTTATAACTGTATCCATATCAACAGCTTGAAAGACAACATATGGAATTACTTTGTCTTTTTTCTTATCTTGATAGTATTCAATTAATTTCTCTTTTGTTTTATCACTAACACGAATGACTACATTCATACGTCCCACCTCACGAAGTATTTTACCATATTTTAAGGTATACTCAAATTTTTTTTAGAAAGTTTTCTCATAAATTTTAAAGGTATCATTTTGAAAAAGTGCACGTTTAAGGGAAAAAATAGATTTCTGCTTCTTTTTATAGTATAGTAAGAAAAGAATAGGCGACAAACGGTGATAACAATAATATGGTTACTTCGTCCAATCCATGGTTCGTTCGTGGTGGTAACTATAACAATACGGCGAACGCAGGTGTTTTCAGCTCTGGTATTACCAATGGTAATGCGAACTCTAACAACTCGTTCCGCGTGAGTGTCTGACTACAAAAGAAAAACATGATTTTTGTAGAGTCTATTCAGAAAAAAATAGAAAAAAGGTGAGTAATACTTTAAAGAAAAAGTGTGAAAATCTTTTTTTTGACTTAGTAAAAGCTGATGAAAATTCGTTAGATTTTGATAAAACTGCATGCTTAAGAGAAAAAAGTATTCTTAATAAATGCCCGAAAAATAAGGAAAATTTGTTGAATAAAAAGCGGAAAAGTAGTAAAATATAAGCAATAAACAAGATTCATTGCATGATTGAAAAAATTTTTGCTCCACCCCAAAATATGCGAGTTGAGAATAAAAATGGGGGGGGGTAATTTTAGATATATAATGACATCATAAAAGGTGGTGTC